>NZ_JBPCUJ010000072.1:0-28681 GCF_051011215.1 Lutimonas sp. | reverse complement strand
TTTCTTTAGAAGGAATAGGTTTACATACAGGGAACAAGGTTTCTTTGACTTTTAAACCCGCAGCAGTAAATTCTGGTTTTACTTTTATAAGAACTGATTTAGAAGGACAGCCGGCCATTGAAGCGCTGGCAATGTATGTAACGGATACGCAGAGAGGAACCAATATAGAAAAAAACGGGGTAATCATTAATACGTCAGAGCATGTTCTTGCTGCTGTTGTTGGTTTGGATATTGACAATATTATCATCGAAATTGATGCTCCTGAACCACCGATCATGGACGGATCCTCTAAATTTTTTATTGAGATTCTAGAAAAGGCCGGAATCGTAGAGCAGGAGGAAGAGAGAGAGGTGTATGAGGTAAAAGATATTATTTCCTTTAAGGATGAAGAAACCGGTAGTGAGATCATGATCATGCCTTCTGATAAATATGAAATAACCACCATGGTGGATTTTGGAACTAAAATTTTAGGGACTCAGAATGCGACTTTAGATAAAATAAGTGATTTTAAACAAGAAATTGCTGATGCGAGAACGTTTAGTTTTTTACATGAGATCGAAATGTTGCTGGATAATAACCTGATCAAAGGCGGAGATCTAAACAATGCCATTGTATACGTAGACAAACCATTGTCTGAAAAAACAATGCAGAAGCTAAGTCAGGCCTTTAAAAAAGATTCGGTCAAAGTAAACCCAAATGGAATTCTGGACAACCTGACCTTGCACTGGGCCAATGAAGCAGCCAGACATAAATTGCTGGATGTAATTGGTGATTTAGCATTAATTGGAACGAAGATTCAAGGAAAGGTGATTGCTACCAAACCAGGTCATAAGATCAACACGCAGTTTGCAAAGAAAATGATGAAGTTGATCAAAATTGAAAAAAGAAACAAAGTACCTCAGTATGATTTGAATAAACCACCTTTGATGGATATACATCAAATCATGAAACTGTTGCCGCACAGACCACCATTTTTATTGATAGATCGAATTCTTGAATTATCTGAGAGCCACGTGGTAGGAATGAAGAATGTAACAATGAATGAATCCTTCTTCGTGGGACACTTCCCTGGAGCTCCGGTAATGCCTGGTGTTTTACAGGTAGAGGCCATGGCTCAATGTGGAGGAATTCTGGTACTGAGTACTGTTCCCGATCCAGAGAACTATTTGACGTATTTCATGAAAATGAACAATGTCAAATTCAAGCAAAAAGTATTACCTGGGGATACCCTGACTTTCAAAGCAGAATTGGTTGCTCCAATTCGAAGAGGAATTTGTCATATGCAAGCTTATGGATATGCGAATAATAAATTGGTTGTTGAAGCTGAATTAATGGCTCAGATAGCTAGAAATCCTGAAAAACAATAATTTAATTAGAATCAGATGAATCAACCATTAGCATATATTCACCCGGGAGCCAAGATTGCTACCAATGTGGTGATCGAACCTTTTTCAACCATTCACAATAATGTCACCATTGGTTCAGGAACCTGGATAGGTTCTAATGTAACCATCATGGAAGGGGCCCGAATAGGAAAAAATTGTCGCATCTTTCCTGGTGCTGTCATTTCTGCGATTCCACAGGATTTAAAATTTGAAGGTGAAGATTCACTGGTTGTTATAGGAGATAACGTGACCATACGGGAATGTGCTACTGTCAACAGAGGTACCAAAGCCTATGGTAAAACAGAAATTGGCAATGATTGTCTGATCATGGCAACGGCACACGTAGCTCATGATTGTGTGATCAGAAATAATGTAATCATTGTAAACGGTGTAACCCTGGCTGGGCACGTGGAAATAGGTGAATATGCCATAATCGGAGGTTTAGCTGGTGTCCATCAATTCATACATATAGGAAAGCATGCAATGATTTCCGGAGGTTCTTTGGTTAGAAAAGATGTTCCTCCTTTTGTCAAGGCAGCGAAAGAGCCTTTATCTTATGTGGGAATCAATTCCATTGGTTTGAGACGAAGAGGGTTTAGCTCTGATAAAATTAATGAGATCCAAAATATCTATAGAATCTTATTTCAACAAAACAACAATACCACTCAGGCCTCCAGAATTTTGGAAGCAGAATTGGATGCAAGTCCTGAACGGGATGAGGTAATCACATTTATAAATAACTCACAAAGAGGTATCATGAAAGGATACACAAGTAATTATTAAGAAAGAATAAAAATGGCAAGTACATCAGATATAAAAAAAGGATTGTGTATTGTATTTAACAACGATACATATAAGATCATTGAGTTTCTTCATGTGAAACCGGGGAAAGGACCAGCCTTTGTAAGAACGAAGTTAAGAAGTTTAACAACGGGTAAAGTGCTGGATAATACATTTTCAGCCGGACATAAGATCGAAGAGGTGAGGGTAGAAACAAGAAAATATCAGTATTTATATCCGGAAGGGAATACCTTTCATTTTATGAATACGGACGACTACAATCAAATTACCTTAGAAAAAGAAGCACTTGATGCTCCGGAATTTCTAAAGGAAGGAGATGTGGTCACTATCATTATCAGAACTTCTGATGAGTTGCCTTTAGCTGTTGAGATGCCGTCACATGTGTATCTTGAAGTGGCTCATACCGAGCCTGGCGTTAAGGGGAATACTGCAACGAATGCAACCAAGCCTGCGACCATGGAGACAGGCGCCAAAGTGAATGTGCCACTATTTATCAATGAGGGTGATAAGATCAAAATCGATACTGAAAAAGGATCTTATGTAGAAAGAGTGAAAGAATAATTCCTATGAAATTTTCAAGAACCTATGGTTTACAGGAAATAGCGGACATTTTAAATGTTTCGTTTGTTGGAGACGCAAACTTCCCAGTTCTCGGATTAAATGAAATACATGTAGTACAACCTGGAGATATCGTTTTTGTAGATCATCCCAAGTATTATGACAAAGCACTTGAATCGGCTGCAACAGTTGTTTTAATTAATAAAAAAGTCGATTGCCCCGAAGGAAAAGCCTTGTTGATTTCAGAGGACCCCTTCAGTGATTTTAATCGTTTAACGGAACATTTCAGACCTTTTCGAGCAGCGAGTGAATCTGTTTCTGACTCAGCCAGTATAGGACAAGGAACAATCATTCAACCCAATGTTTTTATTGGCAACCATGTTCATATTGGTGAGAACTGTTTAATACATCCAAACGTCACAATTTATGACAATTGCATCATTGGAAATAATGTGATCATTCATGCCGGAACTGTTTTGGGCTCAGATGGTTTTTATTTTCAAAAAAGAGCACATGGTTTTGATAAATTGAATTCTGTAGGAAGGGTCGTGATCGAAGATCATGTAGAAATAGGTGCTGCCTGCACCATTGATAAAGGAGTTACCGGAGATACTACCATTGGATGGGGAACTAAAATTGACAATCAGGTTCAGATAGCTCATGATACCTTGATTGGAAAAAAATGTTTGATCGCTTCTCAGGTAGGAATTGCAGGATGTAATGTGATTGAAGATGAGGTAACGATCTGGGGGCAGGTAGGAATAAAGAGTGGATTGACCCTGGCAAAAGGATCCGAAGTTTATGCCCAATCTGGTGTTGGAATGAATCTAGAAGCAGGAAAAGCCTATTTTGGATCACCAGCCATTGAAGCAAGAGATAAATTTAAGGAAATGGCCTTGATCAGGTCGCTTCCTAAAGTCATAGAAAAAATAAAAAAATAGACAGGATTAATCATATCATTCCTATACTTTTGTAGGAGAGAAATTGATCTAGTTTTAAAATAGTATAATTCAAAAAAATAAACGAATGAGTGTTTTAGTTAATAAAGATTCGAAAATAATTGTACAAGGTTTTACCGGGAGTGAAGGAACGTTTCATGCAGGTCAGATGATTGAATACGGAACCAATGTTGTGGGTGGTGTAACTCCGGGAAAAGGAGGACAATTGCATTTAGACAAACCTGTATTTAACACTGTGTCAGATGCCGTAAAAGAAGTAGCGGCAGATACATCAATTATTTTCGTGCCACCGGCTTTTGCTGCTGACGCAATTATGGAAGCTGCTGAGGCAGGAATCAAAGTTATTATTTGTATTACAGAAGGAATTCCTACGGCCGACATGGTAAAGGTCAAGGCGTATATTGATGCCAAGGATTGTACCTTGGTTGGACCAAATTGTCCGGGAGTAATCACACCGGATGAGGCTAAAGTAGGTATTATGCCAGGATTTGTCTTTAAGAAAGGAAAAGTTGGTATCGTATCTAAATCCGGAACCTTGACCTATGAAGCAGCCGATCAGGTAGTGCGAAGAGGTTTGGGTATTACAACAGCGATTGGAATTGGTGGAGATCCGATTATCGGAACTACTACCAAGGAAGCGGTGCAGTTATTAATGAATGACCCTGATACGGAAGCCATTGTTATGATAGGTGAGATTGGCGGGCAATTGGAAGCGGATGCTGCAAAATGGATCAAGGAAGATGGCAACAGAAAACCAGTAGTAGGTTTTATAGCGGGGCAAACAGCGCCGGCAGGAAGAACGATGGGACATGCAGGTGCCATTGTTGGTGGAAAAGATGATACAGCACAGGCCAAAATGAAGATCTTGGCTGAAAATGGAATTCATGTTGTTGAATCTCCAGCAGAAATCGGACAAAAAGTAGTGGAAGTACTTGGATAGTATTTTCATCTAATTCAGTGTAAAAGAGCCTGACGAATTTCGTCAGGCTTTTTTTTTTTGAGGAATAATGTTAAATAATTCTTAAGACGATAGAATTCTGCAATAATCTTAGTGCATTGTTTATTTTTGAGCTCCACTTAATTTGAATTGTAATGAGAAAAATCCAAACACTTTTTTACGTGTTATTATTGATTACTGCCATAGCATGTAATAAATCGCAAAACACCACCCAGTATCTGACAGAAACGAAAACAGACGCCAATGGCTTTAGCTATGAAACAGTAACAAATGATCCTACAGGCCTGAGAATATATACCTTGGAAAATGGGCTTAAAGTGTACCTGAGCCAGAATAAAGATGCACCTACCATACAGACTTTTATTCCCGTTAAAGCAGGATCGAATTACGACCCTAAGGAAAGCACAGGTCTTGCACATTATTTGGAACATATGGTGTTTAAAGGGACAGATCAAATTGGAACATCGAATTGGGAAGAAGAAGAAAAACTAATTGCTGAAATTTCTGATTTGTTCGAAGCGCATAAAAACGAAGATGATGAAGTAAAAAAGGAAGAAATCTATAGAAAAATAGATGAGGTTTCGTTCGAAGCATCAAATTATGCCATTGCAAATGAAGTTCCTAAAATGTTCAGTGCTTTAGGTGCCACCGGAACAAATGCACATACCTGGTATGAAGAAACAGTGTATAAGAACAAAATACCAGCGAACGAATTAGACAAATGGCTGACTTTGGAAAGTGAACGATTCAGTAAATTGGTATTGCGCTTGTTCCATACTGAATTAGAAGCTGTGTATGAAGAATTTAACAGGACACAAGACAGTGATTATAGAAAATCATATTACGCCATGTTAGATGGACTTTTTCCAACGCATCCTTATGGACAACAGACGACAATTGGTACTTCAGAACATTTGAAAAACCCGTCAATGGTTCAGATTAATAACTATTTTGACAAATATTACGTGCCAAATAATATGGCTGTGGTCTTAGTCGGTGATTTGGAATTTGAAGATGCGATTAAAAAAGTGGACAAAACTTTTGGCCAGTTAAAATATAAAGATGTTGAGCATCCAAATCTACCGGTTGAAGAACCTATGAACGGAGTACTGACAAAGGAGGTTTTTGGACCAAATAGCGAAAATGTAGCAGTTGCTTTTAGAACCGGAGGGATTGGATCTGAGGATGAGAAATACATCACCTTGATCGACATGATTCTTGCCAATAGCAGTGCGGGCTTAATGGATTTAAATTTAAATCAGAAACAATTGGTTCAAAGTGCCACTTCTTCTCCACAGTTTCTAAACGATTATGGTTTTTTAACATTCAGAGGTACACCTAAAGCAGATCAACCCTTAGATGAGGTGAAAGATTTAATGTTGGATCAGGTTGAATTGATCAAGTCAGGTGAATTTGACGATTGGATGATTGATGCCGTGGTGAACGATTTGAAATTAAATCAAACAAGGCAATATGAAAATTCGACAGCATTGGCTTCTATGTATTACAATGCTTTTATTCATGGAGAAAAATGGAATGATAAGATTCAGTTTTTAGAGGATCTTAAGAATATTAGCAAAGCTGAATTGGTGGCATTTGCCAATGAATTTTTTAAGGGAAATTACGTGGTCGTTTATAAAAGACAGGGAGTTGATGATCACATAGTGAAAGTAAGCAATCCGGAAATTACTCCAATTGAATTGAACAGAACAGGGCAGTCAGAATTTTTGAAAAAATTCAACACTATGGAAACTGCAGAATTACAGCCTTTGTTTGTTGATTACAAGAATGAAATCCAAAGAGACCAACTTGATTCTGGAATTGAATTGGCATATATCAATAATAAGAACAACGACTTATTTAATTTGAATGTTATTTTTGATATGGGAAAAGATAATGATAAAAAGCTGAGTCTGGCTGTTGGTTATCTTGAATATTTAGGAACAGATTCATATTCGGCTGAAGAACTAAAAAAAGAATTTTATAAGCTTGGAGTAGACTACAGTGTGAATACGGGAGCTAATAAATCATATGTTTCTATTTCTGGCTTACAGGAAAATTTAGGGCTGGGATTAGAGTTGTTGGAACATTTAATGGCGCATGTAGTTCAAGATCAGGAGGCTTATGATAATTATGTCAAGGGGATTTTAAAAGCCCGGGAAAATGGAAAATCTCAAAAAGGGAATATTTTAAGAGGAGGTTTGAATAGTTTTGCACAATATGGGGAAGACTCAAGACTTCGAGATATTTACACTGCTGATGAATTAAAGATGATGGATCCATCAGAACTAGTTGCAATAATAAGGGACTTAAGTAATTTTAAACATCGTATATTTTATTATGGCAACAATGTTGGAGAGGCGAAAAATGCACTGAACAAGTATCATCGAATTCAGTCTGAGTTAAAAAATTACCCGGAAGCGAAAGTATATACACAAATAGAAACAGGAAAGAATGTATACTTTGCAGATTTTGATATGGTGCAAACAGAAATGTTCTTTATTTCAAAAGGAGAACAGTTTGATGTTAAAAAAATAGCGCTTTCATCAGTTTTTAACACCTATTTTGGAGGAGGACTTTCATCCATTGTTTTTCAGGAAATTAGAGAATCTAAGTCCTTGGCTTACTCCGCATATGCCGGATACCAATCGGCAAATGATAAGAATAAGGATGACCTTGTATATGCTTATATAGGAACGCAAGCCAATAAATTACCTGAGGCGGTTGATGCAATGATGGCATTAATGAATAATATGCCAAAGGCAGAAAAGCAATTCGAAGCAGCGAAGGAATCAGCATTGAAGAAAATAGCTGCCCAGCGCATTACCAAATCAAGTATTTTCTGGAATTATGAAAGTCTTCAAAAGAGAGGTATTGATTATGATTATCGAGAAGATATGTACCGGGAAATTCAAAACATGACCATGGAAGATGTCAATGAATTTTTCAATGATAATATCAAAGGAAAATCCTATTCAGTATCGGTTATTGGCAATAAGAACGATCTAGATATGAAGGCTTTGGCAAAACTGGGAGAGGTCCATGAAATGGATATTGATTATTTATTTAATTACCAGGAAACCGAAGTAAAACAATAAATTTAGAAGGCAAGACAGATCAAGACCTCACATTTTTATGTGGGGTTTTTCTTTTTTTGTTTCCTTGCTATTCTAAAACACAAATTATTATCTTTGATTTCGAAAAATCATTACATATTATGAAATTACTAAAAGATAAAAATGCGTTGATTACGGGAGCCTCCAGAGGTATAGGTAAGGGCATTGCCGTTGAATTTGCAAAACAGGGTGCGAATGTCGCTTTTACCTTTAACGCTTCAGTAGAGGCGGCGAAGGAGCTTGAAAAAGAGCTTGAATCTTATGGCGTTAAGGCAAAGGGCTACCAGTCAAATGCTGCTAATTTTGATGCAGCACAAGAACTTGTAAAAGAAGTTTTAAATGATTTTGGGAGTTTGCAGGTTTTAATAAATAATGCAGGTATCACCAAAGATAATTTGTTGATGCGTATTTCTGAAGAAGATTTTGACAAAGTGATAGAAGTGAATCTTAAGTCTGTATTTAACCTGACAAAGGCGGTTATAAGACCAATGATGAAACAAAGAGAAGGGTCTATTATTAATATGAGCTCTGTTGTAGGTGTGAAAGGAAATGCCGGACAGACGAACTATGCAGCGTCTAAAGCTGGAATTCTTGGGTTTACTAAATCAGTAGCTTTAGAACTCGGATCTCGAAACATCAGATGTAATTCAATTGCTCCAGGATTTATAGAAACAGAAATGACCGCTAAACTAGATCAAAACACTGTCGATGAATGGCGTAAAGCGATTCCCTTAAAAAGAGGTGGCTCACCGGAAGATGTTGCAAATGCCTGTGTTTTTCTGGCATCTGATCTCTCAGGTTACATTACAGGGCAAACCTTGAATGTAGATGGAGGTATGCTTACCTAATTGATTCAGTGTAACAAAATAAACAGAGCAAACCTTGTAACAAGGTTTGCTTTTTTGTATGCGTCCATTCATAGAATTTAAAGGTATATTTACCAAAGCATTTTTAATTCAATTGTTCTGATTTAATTCATGAGTACACTGAACATATTTTTGACTATGATAGCTTTCTTAGTTGCGGGGCTCATCGTTTATTTTCAGTACTACCACCAGCGAAAAATAAACTTCGATTTGAAGATTTTATCTGTTCTGAGATTTATCAGTATATTTTGTATTCTGATTTTATTAGTGAACCCGAAATTTGAACAGAAATCTACAGAAAATTACAAACCCGTATTATTGCTAGGAGTTGACAATTCCAATTCCATTAATTATTTAAACAGAGAGCAATTAGCTTCTGAGTTAAGGGGTAAGTTGCTTGAAAATAAAGATTTACAGGAGCGGTTTGATGTTTCCGTATATAATTTTGGTAGTGGAATTTCAACAGATACTGTGTTGAATTTTCAAGATTCACAGACTGATATTTACAAATTGGTGAATGGTTTGAACGCGATGTCAACTGACCAGACATCAGCCCTTGTCTTGCTTACAGATGGAAATCAGACACTTGGTAGGAATTATACTTTTATGAGCTCTAAGAACCCGGTATATCCCGTGGTGTTGGGCGATACCCTCTTATACGATGATATTGAAATCAGTAAAGTGAATGTTAATGCCTACGCTTCCTTAGACAATAATTTTCAAGTAGAATTATTTTTAAATTCCAGGGTCAGCAGGCAGGTAAATTCAAAATTGACCATTGCGCATGATGGGAAGAGTGTATATACAACTGACGTACGATTCTCTAAAAATAATTCATCAGTTTATGTTGATTTGTTTCTAGAAGCGGATAGTGTCGGAATGCAATTATATACTGCTGAGTTGACACCCTTTCAAGGGGAACGCGATATTCGAAACAACAATTTTAATTTTGGAGTTGAGATTTTAGATGAGCAAACAGAAGTAGTAATCGTACATAATATAGTTCATCCTGATCTGGGGATGATCAAAAGAAGTGTCGAGACCAATAAACAGCGGAAAGCCAAGTTGGTATCGGTTCAGGATTTTGACGCAAACAGCAACCGGGATGCAGTGCTCATTATGTACCAGCCTGATGTTACTTTCAAAGAAGTTTTTGAACAGGTCGAAGTTCAGAATGCGAATTATTTGATCATTACCGGTTCACATACCGATTGGAATTTTTTAAATACAGCTCAAGTTGATTTTTCAAAAAAGACCTCAGGAATTATAGAAAATATTTTTCCTGTGTATAAAAATGATTTTTCAACCTTTTATACGGAAGATCTGGGGTATCAGATGTTCCCTCCCTTGCTTGGGGCATTGGGGGAAATTCAATTTAAGGGATCCTTTGAAGTGCTCCTTACCCAAAAGATGAACGATATAGCGACGAATATTCCGCTTTTGGTCGCCTATGATTCAAACAATGTGAAAAGAATTGCATTATTTGGAGAGGGAATTTGGAAGTGGCGTGCAGAGAGTTACAGAAGTGAGAAGTCATTTGAAAAATTTGATATTTTTTTCAACAGCCTGATTCAATTTCTGCAGTTGTCTGAAAGGAGCAAAAACATGGAGTTGTTTTACGAACCCGTCTACAATGCAAATGAAAACATCAAGATTCAAGTTAAGAACTATGACAAGAACCTAAACCTGGAGTTAAATTCTGAATTGCTATTGAGAATTGAAGGTAAGGAAGAACAGATTCCGTTTTATGTAAGCAAGAATTTTTACGAAGCTCAACTTTCAGATTATGAACCAGGGACCTATCAATTTGAAGTAATCGATCGGGATGCGAATAAAAAACAATCAGGTTCATTTGTTGTGATCCCCTATGCTGCGGAGCAATCAGCTCAGGGCCCTAATGTGACAGGATTAAAGCAGTTGGCCATTGCCTCTGAAGGGCAATTGTTTTTTGAAGATCAAATTGAGCTGTTGATATCAGAATTAGCAAATGACGAGACCTTTAAATCGATTCAAAAGGAGCGTTTTAATTTGGTTTCTTTGATTGATTGGAAGTGGCTTTTAGCACTAATTATACTATCTTTGAGTTTGGAATGGCTACTTCGAAAATATCGAGGAATGATTTAAAGCTTTTTCATTAATTAATTTAATATAAATATTTAAAAATGGCACAACAACCACAATTGCAATTTCCAAAAGGAATATTACCCATCGTTTTTATTGGAATTATCGTCTTGATTTTTATTTCAAAGTCTACAGTGACACTCGAAGCTGGTGAAGCAGGAGTTCTTTGGAAACGGTTTGGAGGAGGAGTAGTAACTGATCAACCACCTTTGGGTGAAGGATTTCATATAGTTGCCCCTTGGAATACAGTGATAGTTTATGAGACAAGACAACAAGAACTTACTGAAAAAATGAAAGTTCTTTCATCCAATGGATTGGATATTCAATTAGAAGCAACGGCTTGGTATCAGCCTAAATGGGAACAATTAGGATTTCTGCACCAAACCAAAGGAACAAATTATTTAGACAGGGTATTGAAACCAGCTATGCGTTCAGCGACCAGAAGTGTCGTAGGTAGATATACACCTGAACAAATCTATTCTTCTAAACGAGATGCTATTCAGGAAGAAATTTTTGATGAAACCAAAAAAATTGTAGATGATCAGTACATTCAACTAAATGATGTATTGGTAAGAGATGTTACTTTACCTATAGCAATTAAAGATGCAATTGAAAGAAAATTAAGCCAGGAACAAACGTCTTTGGAGTATAAGTTTAAATTGGAAATTGCTCAAAAAGAAGCTGAAAAGCAGCGTATTGAGGCACAAGGAAAGGCAGATGCAAACAAAATTTTAAGTGCGTCCCTAACGGATAAAATTTTACAGGATAAAGGAATTGAAGCCACTTTAAAACTTTCTCAATCAGCCAACTCAAAGGTTGTTGTTGTAGGTGGATCAGATGGATTACCATTGATTCTTGGAAACAACTAATTAGAATTTTGAAATAAAATTGAATGAAAAGGCCGGTTTTACCGGTCTTTTTTAATAGGCATCCTTGATGTGAATAATATCTTTTTTAACCTGTCCTTTTTGCAAGGCCCTATAGTTTTCATAACACTCAATAACCGCCTCGATAATTTGTAAATCACTGGCTTTATTGATAAACCTATTGGAGTAGTTGCATTCTGATAAGAGATCATTTAATTCCTTTCTACTCATATCCAGATAGTCCATCATGATCTCTCTTGAGTATTTTTGCTCCATCATATTTCTCATTTGATCCCCTTCTTTAAGCTTTCTCAAACGATCCATTTCCTTTGGCTTTTTACCAAATTTTTTATACCAAAAATCTACTGGATTAAACACGGCTCCGAGCCCACTGTTATAGTTGTTATTATAGGTAGATCCACTCTCATAAGCCTGAGGTAATCCGTCAATATGAATTCTGCTATAGGAATCTTGAGGAACGTTTTTAGCGTCAACCACCAAGACCCCGATTAGTTTATGCGATTTTAAGGTGACCTCCTCAATATTAACTGTTTTTTCATGAATGGCTATTTCAAGCTCATTCCCTTTTAACAAGTCATTGGTAATTTTAAGCTTTATAGATTGAAAACCAATGTAGGAAATAAATACCGTATCGTTTACAACGGCGGGAATCTCAAACTGACCATTAGTATTGGTAATTGTTCCTTCTACTGAATTAAGATTGACAACATGGGCACTTTGTAAAGGTTTCTTATCCACAATACTAATTATACGTCCTTTTAAAGTATGAAGACTGCTATGTGCCGCTATAGGAAGCGTATCATTGCTGATACTATCTGTTGGCATATCAGTAATTACCTGCCCCTGAATGGTAAAGCTCAGACAAATTAATAAAAATGTGCATAAGAGTTTTTGCATGGGGCAATGATACTAAATATTGCGTTAATTATTTAATAAATAAATGTGAAAATATACAGAGAATATTAGCGTGATTAAAGATTTAAAAGACTGAAGCAATACAGAAGGTATCCTTCTAACAGGTTCTTATTTCATGATCTTTAGGATGAAATGATCACAATTTGAAACTTACAATTCCACAATCCAATTGAATAATTTGACCGGTCATTTTGAGGCTTTTATCAGACAACAGGAACTCAGCGAGATTGGCAACATCTTTGGCTTCCAGAATACTTTTCAAAGGATGTCTATCCTTCATTTTTTCCCTCATGGCATCATTTCGTAACAACTTTTCAGCGAGATTTGTATCTGTAAGCGTTGGTGCAATTCCATTAAATCTGACCTGAGGAGCTAATTCGGCTCCTAATGTTTTCACCAAGGCCTCTACACCAGCCTTTGAAACCGCGATGCTTGCGTGAAATGGCATCCCTAGTTTTACAGCAACCGTACTGAATAATACTACAGAAGGGTTTCGGCCTGCTTTTAATGCCTTCATATAAAATTGAATAACTCGGACAGCACCCAAAACATTGACATTAAAGTCATGTTGAAAATCTTCCTCAGACAAGCGATTCATCGGTTTTAGATTAATGGTTCCCGGACAATAAATCAGACCATCCAGACTGTCTATTTGAGGTAATTCATCCGCGAGAACATCTAATGAGTAGTGTTCTATACCTAAATCACTGTCTGGAGCAGTTCTGCTAATATTAATAATGTTATGAGAATCTTGAATTCCCTCTATGAGCGAGCGTCCAATACCGTGACTACCTCCAATAACAAGAACCGTTTTCATGTGATGGGTTTTATAATTAACTAATTAAGAATTGATAAAGTTTTGTAATTCAACAACTTTTTCATGTTCCTGAAATTTTCCGCCGTAATAGGCTGTGACAGTGGCTGAAGTGTCATCTTTAATGCCTCTGGATGAAACACATAAATGCTTCGCATCAATAATTACTGCCACATCTTTTGTGCCTAAAACTTGCTCTAATTCTTTTGCGATCTGATTTGTAAGTCGCTCTTGAACCTGAGGTCTTTTCGCAAAATATTGTACGATTCTATTCAGTTTTGACAAGCCAATAACTTTGCCGGATGAAATATAGGCAACATGTGCTTTTCCAATGATGGGAACAAAATGATGCTCGCAGTTTGAATAAAAGGTGATGTTTTTTTCCACCAGCATCTGCTTGTATTGATATTTATTGTCGAACAGCGCCATTTTTGGCTTGTTGATCGGATTGAGTCCTGAAAAGATCTCATCTATATACATTTTAGCAACTCTCTCTGGTGTACCTTTTAAAGAATCATCATTTAAGTCTAGTCCTAAAGTGTCCATTATTTCTGTGAAATGAAATGCAATTCGCTTCTTTTTTTCCTCATCAGTTATTAGAAAGGCTGTCGATTTTAGAGGTGTTTCCATGGAAGTTAACATATGGTCGTTGCCAATGTCTTCATGATTAATCGCAGGTGTGCCATTAGATGAGTTTGTTTTCAGGGTGTATTCTGTTGTTTTCATAAGGGTCTTTTTTTAATGCTGTCTTTTTGCAAAGCATTGTTAATTAATATTATTGAATTAATGTTTAATCATTTGTTTAGGCCTTTGATAAGGAAGTCTTTTTTTCAAGGTGGGAATCGTATAAGCATCAAGGCCATTTATAGCTGAAACTTTACCTTCCGATAAGTCTATAAAACCATCTTCTTTCAGTAATTCTTTTTTCACATACAAGCCCATAATTTCACCGATAACCAAAATGGTGCCGTTAATTTTCAAAGGATGTTCTTCCCTGAATTTCATGTGAAGCTGGACTGGTGCCCCCTTTACGAAAGGAGCAAAACAAGCATGGTCATAAGCTTCCTGTAAGTTTGTGACTGAAAATTCAGAAACGGAAGCGTCGTATTTTGCCGAAGAGTGGTGGGCATCTTCGATAATATCTTCATAGATGTGATTGATGGTGTAACACCCGGTTTCTTTTATGTTTTTGTAGGTATTTCTGGGCACAGTTGTTGGTCTTGTAATGAAGCCCATCAAAGGTGGATTTGACCCCAGATGAATGACAGAACTGAAAACAGCAACATTGCTAATGCCATCCTTACTTTTAGTGCCAATCAAATTTGACGACTTAAACCCGGAACTCGAATTCACAAGATTGATTCGGAACAGATGGTCCAGTTCTGACAAATATTTTTGATCGAAGTAGTGCATTATAAATTTTTAAAATTATTGATCTTTACGTTTTTTGATTTCAAGTCAAACATCAGGTTATAGAGACCGAAAAAGGTGCGATTCATGTATATAAAATGCTTTGACCCTCTATTACCATTCATTTTTCGCAAGGCAGTATCTTTGCTGAATTTTTCCCCAAGGTTGCTAATCTTTTGAAAAAACACTTTGTTTGAAAAATCAAAAGTTTCTTGTTGAAAAGGTTCAGTAAAGAGGCTAAGTAACTCATGAAACATTTGAGTGAAAAACTCAATTTCGTTTTTACCATCAGTGGGTATTAATATTTCTAGTTCAAAAAGTTTTTCTTTAAAAACCACTGGGTTGTTTAGGTTATCTTCATCTGCTAATTCAAAATAGGGAATATAAAAACTATCAGGGATCGTCTTCATGCATCCAAAATCCAACGCGATTAAATCTTTCTCAGGCGAGACTAAAAAATTACCGGGATGAGGATCGGCATGCACCTTTTTTAAGGTATGAATCTGAAACATGTAAAAATCCCAAAGGGCCTGACCGAGATGATTCAAGTCTTTTTGATCATTATCATGCGCCGTAAACTCAGATAAATGTTCACCGTTCATCCAATCCATAGTTAAAATCTTTTCGGAAGATAATTTAGGATAGTACGTCGGAAATTTTAGGTAATCTATATGTTTACATGCCGCCACTATTTCCATAGATTGCTCTATTTCCAAATTGTAATTTGTTTCTTCCATCAGTTTATTTTCAACCTCTTGAAAGTATTTATCAGAATCTTTACCTCGAATATTAAACATCTTTATGGCGATGGGTTTCACCAAAGCTAAATCCGATCCAATACTATTTGCGACTCCGGGATACTGAATTTTAACGGCCAGCGTTTTCCCGTTTTTCATTGCCTTGTGAACCTGACCTATGCTTGCCGCATTTACAGACTGCGCTTCGAAACGATCGAAAACGTCATGGGGTGAATTCCCAAAATATTTTTTAAAGGTCCTCAGGACCAAAGCAGGGGAAAGTGGAGGAACAGAAAACTGAGAGAGGGAAAATTTCTCGACATAGGCCTGAGGCATGATACTTTTATCCATGCTCAACATTTGAGCAACTTTTAAGGCACTTCCTTTTAATTTTTTTAGTCCGTCATAAATATCTTCCGCATTATCCTGGTTCAACTTTGTTCTGGCATCAGTTTCTGAAGAAGTCAGTTTCTTCCCATAATATTTTAGGTAGTTGACTCCTACCTTGGCACCTGTTTGCACCAAGTTGGAAGCTCTTTCAACTTTTGATATCGGAATTCTGTCTATGCTATTCATTAGTTCATGTGTATTTTTTCATGGAAAAGAAATTTTCCCAAATCCAACACACTTCTCAAGGGCTGAACATTTAAAAGGTCAAAACCTGTGTTGATTGATTTTTCTATATAGATGTCTGTTTTTTCCAAAGAGGCTGAATCATCTTCCATCCAAAATTTTAAACAAAGTAAGAGTTGAACCCAGAATGATTCATTCAAAGACTTATTGATGATTTTTTCAGCTCTCGGTTGCTTTATATCCAGTTTCTCAATATCAAGGTCTCTAATGAACTCAAGATATTTTGGTTTCATGACAGAAATAGTTTTCAATAATTTGGAACTTTGTTTATCTCTTTCAAGAATCATTACAACAAAACTTCTGTTTGCGGTTAGCACTTCAAAAAATGTGTAATAAAAAGTCAACAATTTATTTCGTTCATCAAAGCTTTGATACTCTTCACTATTCTCGAGTAACTCAAGTGTTTGAGTGATAAACGATATGAAAATGGATTTCTCAATTCCTGATATACCTCCAAAAAAATCATAAAATTGTTTCTCGTCAAAATTATGGAGCTTTGCCAGTTGATATACTGATTTTGGTGCTTCCGCATTCTCCAAATAATACTCCATGTAGAAAGCATAAATGTCTTTTTCGGTAATTTTTTTCTTGCGTGCCATTGTTCTTATTTTTGTCAAAGATACTAAATGTTTAACTTTAAAGCAAAAAAGTTAGACAAAAAAATATTTATTTCAAAATTGCTATTGCTATAAATTGTGGGAAAATCCTTAACTGCAATCGATTTCAGCAGAAAAGCTCCTTTTTTTTAAAGAGGTTTATGTCTAAATAAAAAAGCTACTTAATTTTTAATAGTAATAAATTATCTTCATTTTTGCTCTCTTCCATTAGCACTCATTTTAATGGAGATTTAAAACAAAAGACACGAATAACATTTTTTAAGTCAGCTTGTGTGGAGGATAAAAATTTGATTTCCGTTATTATTGTGAATTATAGGTCCTGGACTAGTTTAAAAGACTGTCTTGACTCCCTGATGGCCGTGACTGACAAAAATATAGTTAAGGAGGTGGTTGTAATTGATAACTATTCTAATGACGGGCAACTAGAATTATTTAGAAACAATTATACTGATGTCATTTTTTTCGAGAATAGCGGGAATAATGGATTTGCAAATGGTTGTAATGTAGGATCCAAACTAGCTAGCGGAAGCTACCTTCTTTTCTTGAATCCAGATACCAAAATAGGCGATGGAGTTTTGCAAACTTTAGTGAACGTATATAAAGGAGCACCTGATACTGGAATTCTTTCTTGTTTACAAATAAATGAACGGGGTAAGTTTGAGAATCAAAACAAACTGTTTCCTTCTGTTTCTACTTTTTTTGGTATTTTTCGAAGTATCAATCGACTTATGAACAAGCAGATAAATTTGAAGCGCTTTTCTAATTTTGAAAATGAGAATTTCTATCCGGACTGGGTTTCAGGTTCATTAGTATTCATTCATAGGAATTGGTTTGATAAATTGATTGGTTGGAATGAGGACTATTGGATGTATTTGGAAGATATAGATCTTTCGAAAAGAATCTCAGCCTTAGGAGGCAAAGTTGTAATTACAAGAAAAGCAACAATTTTTCATGCACACGGAGGTGCATCGAGAATAAATATTAAGACAAAAGCGTTAACCAAAACCGAGGTGATTATATCAAAGCATGTTTACATCTCCAACTTTATGGATTCAACTGATGCATCGATTTTACATACCCTTATGATTGTTGGCTCCTTTCTGGAACGTTTCATTCTGGCCTTGGCAGGCATCGTTTTATTTTTTAATAAAAAAATGAGAGTTCATATTTATATATTTAAGCATCTCATCACTTATTATGTGAATGCATTATTTAAGGGAACATGGATTAGCCCCAGATCGGTCAATTATATGAAAAAATAAGTTGCTTCACTTACCTGAGGTATATCAGTTCATGAATCTTCCTGGAATCAATAGGAAAGACTTTATATTGTAACTTTATCATAAGAATAGGGGGTTCTTTAAGTTTATTTTAATGGTCTAAGTCTGCATAATTATAAAATTGTCTAAAGTTCCTACCATCTTGTCAAAAACCATTTTATGTCAGATCCTGTTATTGATCTTCAGGATTGTTGGGTTAACATCAGGAATTTAATAGTATGATAAAATTAGTTTTTTATATTTTTACGTATCATAAACTTTATTGTTCGTAATTTTTTTTAATTAAAAATATAGAATGAAAGAAATCAAAACCATTTTAGAGCTTGTTCGACAAAAGAAATCATCCAGAGAGAAATTTGCAATTGCTCAAGTGGTAAATGTGGAAGGGTCATCCTACAGAAGGGAAGGAGCAAGGATGATTGTTTTTGAATCTGGAATATTTGAAGGTGGTATTAGTGGAGGCTGCTTAGAAGGCGATACGTTAAAGCGTTCTCAATTGGCCATACTAAAGCAAGAGCCCTCATTGGTTACCTATGATACTTCTAAAGAAAATGAAATCGGAATAGGACTGGGATGTAATGGCGTCATTGATGTGTTAATGACCCCCTTGAATGATAATTCCAACACCCTCGATATTCTAAACAAGTGCTTGTCGGACAGAAAATCACATGTTGTTGTTACCGTAACGTCAGTAAATGCTGAAAACGATCTGTTGAAACTTGGTAAGAATTTCTACTATAATACTGATAAAGATGAATTAGAGGATGTGCCTGGATCTGAATTCAAAAATTTTTTAATTGACAGGATTCAAGAAGTCTTGGTGAATAATAAATCGAATAAATACCTTTTCAGAGCAACTGAATCAGATTTGGAGGTGGGAATGTTTGTAGAAATTATCCCGGCACAATTTCATTTGGCCATTTTTGGTGACAATTATGATGTGTATCCAATGATCGAATTGGCTCGTGTCTTGGATTGGGAGATAAGCCTGGTTGGAAATATGCAGAAATTAAAAAAGGAAAAAATCCAGGCGGTAACAAATATCTACCATAAGGATTTTTCGGAACGCCCTAAATTGGATAATCGGACAGCAGTGATACTGATGGCTCATGATTTTAAATCTGACAAATCTAATCTTACCAGCGCACTTAATTCAGAAGCACCTTATATAGCATCTCTGGGTCCTAAAAAGCGATTTGTAAAAATGCTTGGTAAATTTGAGGAAGACGGAAAGGCTTTGTCAGAAAATGACTTGGATCGCATCTTCGCTCCAAGCGGCTTAGAAATTGGCGCCAACACACCTGAAGAAATAGCTTTAAGTATTTTTTCGGAAATACTTGGTGTCTTCTCAGGTAAAACAGGTGGTAGTCTAAAAGACAAAGACGGACCAATTCACGACAGAACCTGATTATTAGAATGCCCTTACTTGTCTCTTCTATCCCAAAGGATGTTATTGGATCGAAGTTCAGACACCTCATCTTGTATAATTTGAATCGCTCTCCTGATGTCCGATTCAGTAGTACTTTTGCCCAAACTAAACCGTAATGAGGAAAATGCAAGATCTGAAGATACTTTCATAGCCGTCAAAACATGGGAGGGGTTTTCAGAAGCTGCATTGCATGCTGAACCATTAGAGATAGCCATATGTTTGCTTAAAGCCCGCAGTAAATTGCCACCATTAACATAGCGAAAGGAGATGTTGGTCGTATTAGGCAGTCTTTTTGCCTTCGCTCCGTTTGCAGTGCTTAATTCAATTTCCAGTAATCCTTCTTCCAGCAGATCCCGTAAGGCACTTAATCTCTGAATTTCTTCTGAAAGATTTCCGTAAATTAATTCGATGGCTTTTGAAAAGCCTATGATACCAGTAGCATTTAAAGTACCACCTCGTAATTTTTTTTGCTGACCACCCCCTTGAATCAAACTCTGTAGTTTATCTATGGCATGTTGATTTTTGGCATATACCATCCCGACACCCTTAGGGCCATATACTTTATGACCAGAAAAACATACATAGTCTGCAACTTCCAGCACTTGATGTAGCTCCGTTTTTCCAAGAGATTGGGTGGCATCTGTAAAGAGTAAGACATCCTTGTTTTTGAGAAGCGCTGCTATCTCATTGAGCGGTTGAATCACCCCTGTCTCATTATTTGCATGCATTATAGATACCAGGACAGTTTCAGGGCGGAGTGCTTCTTCAAGTTCCCGAAGATCAATCAAACCATGGGTGTCCACATTGAGGTAAGTCACTGAAACACCTTCGTATTTTTCCAGAAAAGCACAGGTGTCCAAGACAGCTTTATGTTCTGTTTTAACAGTGATAATATGGCTTTCTCTTTGCATATATTTTTTTGAAAAACTTTTCAAAATCATGTTGATGCCTTCTGTTGATCCAGAAGTATAGACAATTTTAGTTGGGTCTATATTTAAAACTGAAGCAATGAGGTTTGTGGCAGTATCTATCGCATCTTTTGCCATCCACCCATAGGCATGATGAATGCTGGAAGGGTTTCCAAAGCTCTCATCAAAATAGGCTCGCATAGCATCAACCACTTCAACTGCACAGGGGGTGGTAGCGTTATAATCTAAATATATTCTGTCCTTCATTAAAAATACAACTGACATTGTTTCTATAAAAATAAAATATTTTCATCAATTATAACGGCTCCACTTGTTTAATCGAATGCTCATAGACAGCGATCATCAAATGTTTTTCTATGTATCAGTAAAAAGCGAAATTTTTCATAATATGATATAAGAAATTTTGAGCCCAAAAAATGAGAATATGAAAAAAATATGGACCATTAATTTATATATTCGAAAATAAGCAGTATTTTTATTGTCATTACAATGTAACTAACCCATATAAAAAAATGATTCCTTCTAAATTTACTTATCACAAGGCAAGCTCAGTACAAGAAGCGATAGCCTTAGTCCAAGAACATGGTGATGAAGCAAAATACATGTCTGGAGGACATAGTTTGCTGCCCATGATGAAATTGCGTTTCGCCACGCCGGAACATATTATCGATATCAGCAAAATCGATGGCCTTTCTTATATCAAGGAAGAAGACGGACTCCTGAAAATTGGAGCCCTCACAACCCAGACCGAAATGGAGTATTCAGATTTAATCAGAGATAAATACCCTATTTTTTCAGATACTATTAAGCTCACGGCTGATCCATCAGTTCGCAATGTGGGCACTATTGGTGGAAATATAGCACATGGTGATGCTGCGAATGATCAACCCGCAGTGATGCTTGCAAGAAGAGCCACAATAATAGCGGAAGGTGTAGATGGACAAAAAACAATTCCCATAGATGAATTCTTTCACGGTTTTTATATGACTGCCCTTGAACCATCAGATGTTCTGACTGAAATTCAAGTGCCACAGGCAAAGAAAGGAAGTGGAGGGGCCTATCACAAGGTGGAAAGAAAGGTGGGAGACTATGCCACTGCAGGAGTAGCGGTACATGTCGAGTTGGATGATGACGGTATCTGTCAGGAGATCGGAATTGGCTTGACAAACGTGAGCGCAGTCCCTATGAGACTTGAACGAGGAGAAGAATTATTAAGAGGTAAACAGATTACAGAGGATCTTATCGCGCAGGTGGGTACCATGGCGAGTGAAGATTGTGAACCCACTTCTGATTTAAGAGGATCAGAGGCTTATAAAAGATCAATTGTAAATACCATCACGCAGCGAATGATTCGTCTGGCAATGGAAAGAGCACAACACTAAAAAAAGAAAAAATGAAACACAAAATAACCTTAACAATAAATGGAGAAAGCGTTTCGGCGGAAGTTGATTCGCGCTTGCTTCTGGTACATTTTATAAGAGAAAATTTAGACCTGACCGGAACGCATATTGGCTGTGATACTTCCAATTGCGGCGCGTGTACCATTTTATTAAATGGACAATCCATTAAATCATGCACCTATCTGGCAGTAAGAGCAGATGGTGCTGAAATAACAACCATTGAAGGAATTGCGGCTGAAGGAACGAATCATCCGATGCAACAAGCCTTTCACGATCAACATGGACTACATTGTGGCTTCTGTACACCAGGTATGGTCATCAGATCTATCGACTTGTTGAAAAGAAATCCCGATCCGACAGAAGAAGAGATTCGTTGGGGAATATCAGGTAATTTATGCCGTTGTACCGGATATAACAATATTGTAAAATCAGTGCAGCAGGCAGCCAAAGAAATGCAGAAAGAATCGGAATCAGTCTAACCTCATAAACGAAAAAATTATGTTTAAATGTAAAACATCAGCAGAGGTTGGCGGAATGGGTCACTCTGTAAAAAGAAAAGAAGATGCACGATTTCTTCATGGTAAAGGGAATTATGTTGATGATGTAAAACTTCCAGGTCAGTTAACCATGGTCATGGTGCGCAGCCCTTATGCATATGCAAAAATTAAGGGAATTAACAAGGAAAAAGCCTTGGCCATACCAGGTGTCCTGGCAGTAATAACAGGATACGATCTGGCAGAATTTAATTTACACTGGATGCCAACCTTATTGTCTGATACACAAATGGTATTGCCAACTGATACGGTGATGCATCAATCTCAGGAAGTTTGTGCGGTAATCGCTACAGACAGATATGTTGCCGTTGACGGTGCAGAGGCAGTGGAAGTAGATTATGAACCTATGCAAGCCATTGTTGATCCTTACACGGCTTTAGACGAAGGAGCCCCATTGTTACGACCAGACAAGGAAGGTCAAAAAGACAATCAAATATATCATTGGGAAAAAGGTGACCGTGAAAAAACGGATGAAGTGATTGCCAACGCTGATGTCGTTGTGAAGGAAAGAATCTATTTGCCAAGAATTCATGTGGCTTCAATAGAAACCTGTGGCTGCGTGGCTTCGTATGATAAGGATACACAAAAACTATTAGTTTACCTGACAACCCAGGCTCCGCATGCCATTAGAACTGTTGTGGCGTTGGTGGCCGGTCATGTGGGTCTCTCAGAAGAAAAAATAAGAATTATTTCCCCTGATATTGGCGGTGGATTTGGTGGTAAAGTACCTGTTTACCCGGCCTATGTGGTGGCAATTGCCGCTACCTTCCTTATCGGAAAACCCGTGAAGTGGATCGAAGATCGTTCTGAAAACCTCGTTAATGGTTTTGCAAGAGATTATCATATGGATTGCGAATTAGCGGCTAGTAAAGATGGAAAAATACAGGCCTTTAAAGTTTCAACCCTGGCAGATCATGGCTATACAGATTCCTCAGCGAATCCTTCAAAATATCCAACAGGAATGTTTTCAATTTGTACAGGATCCTATGATTACGAACATGCTTTTGCAGAGCTTGATGCTGTCTACACTAATAAGGCGCCTGGCGGAGTAGCCTATCGATGCTCATTCAGAGTAACGGAAGCGGTTCATGCTATTGAACGTATGGTTGATAAACTAGCGCTTGAAATTGGTAAAGATCCGGCCTTGTTGCGATTTGAGAACTTTATTAAAAAGGAACAGTTTCCTTATGACTCACCTTTGGGATGGAGTTATGACAGCGGAGACTATAAGGCGACCTTGGAAAAGGCCATGGAAATGCTGGGCTATGATGATTATAAAAAAGAACAGGCTGAAAAAAGAGCTCAGGGAAAATTAATGGGTATTGGTATCTGTACATTTACAGAAGTTGTAGGTGCTGGCCCGTCAAAAGACTTTGATATTTTGGGCATAGCCATGTTTGATAGTGCTGAAATAAGAGTGCATCCTACAGGAAAAGCACTCGCTCGATTTGGAACCAAATCTCAGGGGCAAGGACATGAAACAACCTATGCACAAATACTCGCAGAAGAATTAGGAATTCCTTATACTGACATTGAAATAGATGAAGGTGATACTGATACAGCTCCCTATGGATTAGGTACCTATGCCAGTAGGAGCACACCGACAGCTGGAGCAGCAGCGGCGATAGCGGCTAGAAAGTTACGCGATAAAGGAAAGAAAATAGCGGCTCACTTATTAGAAGTAAGTGAAGAGGATATTGAATGGGAAGTAGGAAAATACAGTGTAAAAGGAGCCCCGGAAAAATCAAAAACGATTCAAGATGTAGCTTTTGCTGCCTATACAAACATTCCCCCGGGTATGGAACCAGGATTTGAGGCGACACATTATTACGATCCTCCAAATTTAACCTTCCCAAATGGCGCTTATATCTGCGTAGTTGAAGTTGAAAAAGAAACGGGTGCGATTGATGTGAAAAGATTTGTCGCCATTGATGATTGTGGAAACATTATCAACCCAATGATTGTTGAAGGTCAGGTACATGGAGGACTTACCCAGGGTATTGCGCCAGCAATGTATGAAGGAATTGAATACGACGAACAGGGAAATGTTTTGAACGGTACATTAATGGATTACCTGGTACCTACGGCGGTAGAATCACCTCATTGGGAAACGGGCCATACCATTACACCTTCACCACATCACCCGTTAGGAGCAAAAGGAGTGGCAGAGTCGCCAACAGTTGGAGCACCTCCGGCAATAGCCAATGCTATTATTGATGCCTTGTCGCCTCTTGGAATTAAACATTTGGATATTCCGATCACACCTGCGAAAGTGTGGGAAGCCATCCAGGCACATTCTTAGGCGAGGCTAAGAATTTGATTTACTGGCATGAAGCTGTTGGTAAATAACCTAATAGATTGAATGTAGGTAACTATTTTACTAAAAGAAATTTGGCATGAAAACAAACTTAAATAAATCTTTTGAAGTCCCTCAGGGAACGGATCTTGTATGGGACCATCTTATTGATCCTGAAAAAATAATGGATTGTGTACCTGGAGTAAGTATTGATGAAAAGGTTGGAGACAATCATTACAAAGGGAAGGTCGGTATGAAATTTGGACCTATGGGGGTGCAATATGACGCTGATATTTTCTACAATGATATTGATAAGGAAAACCGGAAAATAGTAATCTCCGGCAACGGTGTTGATTCTAAAGGAAATGGAAATGCAGAAATGAAAATGTCAGTAGATGTCAATGACCGTGACGAAGGAGGCGTAAAATTAGATGCCGCCATGGAGGTGACGGTAAACGGAAAAATCGCCATGTTCGGTTCTAGACTTATTGATACGGTTTCCAATCAGCTGTTCAAGCAGTTTGTTACTAATTTTTCAAAAAAGTTGGCAGATGCTGAAGCAGCTGCATAAGAATTAAAAAAATCAAAAATTAACAAAGCTATGCTTATTACGGCATAGCTTTTCTAAATTAAGGCATTGACTAAGGATATCGCTTCTCTTATTAAAGAATTCTACAGGCAAGACTATATTTTGAATGAAGAACTGGCCACATCTGTGTTTCTTTTGAAGGCACTGGAGAAACCTTTGTTACTGGAAGGAAACCCTGGTGTTGGTAAAACAATGCTGGCCAAGGCATTGGCAGGACAAATGGGAACTGAACTGATTAGGCTTCAATGCTATGAGGGTTTGGATGTGAATTCTACAATTTATGAATGGAATTATCAGAAACAATTACTTCATATAAAGCTTTTTGAGAACGATCAGGAACACAAGAAATTAGGCGCTCAAATTTTCGGAATGGATTATGTGTTAAAACGACCATTATTACAATCTATTAGTTCTGATAAACCGGTTGTTTTATTGATTGATGAGATAGATCGTGCAGATGAAGAATTCGAAGCTTATCTATTGGAGTTATTGTCGGATTTTCAGATAAGTATACCGGAGTTAGGTACAATTAAAGCCACTTCCAAACCATTGGTTATTCTTACCTCTAACAGAACCAGAGAATTAAGTGATGCTTTGAGAAGGCGGTGTTTATATCATTGGGTTGATTTTCCATCGAAAGCAAAAGAAATTGATATAATAGAAAAGAAATTACCGAATATTGAAGAAGAATTGGCCAATCAGGTAGTAACGTTTATTCACAACTTAAGGAAATCAAGTTTGCATAAACCACCTGGCATTGCGGAGTCATTAGATTGGGCAAAAACCTTGTTATTGATGAATGAAAAAAATATTACGGAAGAAGTGGTTTACAATACCATTGGTAGTGTTTTAAAACATAAAGAAGATGTGGAATTTGTTAGGAATAAGGATGTGAAGGAGTTTTTACTTCCGGTGAAGTAAGCCTGCTGCATTTTTAGAATGATTTAAGTTAGTATATGAAAGAGGTATCAAAGACATTTAAAGAACGGTTAATAGACTTTACCCAGTATTGCAGGGAACGTCAGTTTGTTTTAGGTCCCCAGGAAACAAAGGATGCCTTTATTATAGCGGAATTAGGATATGTGTTGAACAGAAAACAATTCCAATACAGTTTGAAAGCGCTGTTTTGCAAAAGAAAAGAGCATTTTGATCGATTTGATGAAATGTTTGACCGTTTTTGGAGTCGATTTTATGAAGAAAAATTAGAACAACGAAAAAAGAAAATTGCACAGTTAAAAAAGGAACCGGATACAGCCACTGTTATTTTTTTAGGTACCAAGTTTCAGGTACCGAAGAAGCAGAATGCCATTGAAGCGAAGCAAACTATTGGAGCAAATGAATCCATACGTTTGCGTATGACGGATTTTTCAAAAGTTGCTGCAGTCGATAAAGAACGGTTAGAAGAATTGGCCGAAGAGTTGTTTCATCAAATGAGCATGCGATTCAAACGAAGGATGGAAAACTCGAACAATGGAATCATTGATATACGAAGAACCATCAGGCATGGATTGGATAAAGGCGGATTGATGCTGGATCTTGCGCATCGAAAGAAACGTAAGGAAAAACGAAAAGTGGTTTTTCTTTTGGATGTGAGCGGTTCCATGGATACCTATAGTTACTATTTATTGCGTTATGTAATGGTGCTAAAAAAGTACTTTAAAAGCCTTGAGTTTTTTACATTTAGCACCCAATTGACTCATGTTACGCCATTGTTAAGACAAAACAACGAACAGGAAATTTTAAGGCAAATAGGAAAAAATGTACATACCTGGTCCAGCGGAACGAAAATTGGAGCTTCATTTAATGAGTTTTTGGATAAGTACGGTAATAAATTTTTGAGTCAGAAACATATTGTGGTAGTTTTAAGCGATGGTTTGGAAACAGGTAATGTAGCGTTGTTAAAGGAGGCGGTCAGAACAATTAAAAGAAAATGTAAAACCTTGATATGGTTAAACCCCTTAAAAGGAATGCAGGGGTATCAGCCTATTCAAAAAGGGATTGTAAATGTGATGCCGCATTTGGATTCATTTGAGTCGGCGCATAATTTAGACAGTCTCATGAAATTAGAAAAACTATTGATAGATGTTTAGTGAATTAGCCATAAAACTTCAAGAATATTTGGAGCAGGGTCTGAATTTAGCTGTTGCTCAGGTAATTGACAGGGAAGCCCCTTGTTCCAGTAAGGTAACAGATAAAGCAATTATTCTGGAAACAGGTGAACTTGTTGGTTGGATAGGTGGTGGATGTGTAAGAGGAATCGTTATAAAAGAGGCTTTGGAAGTCATAAAAACAAAACGCTATCGAAAAGTTCGAATTTCTCCGGAAGGAGGAGAGAGCAGTACCAATAATTTTAAAAACTACATTATGTCGTGTCAGAGTGGTGGAACAGTGGAAGTAATTATCGAACCCGTTTTTCCACTGCCTGAAATCATTGTAGTTGGCAAGTCTAACATTGCCAGGAAATTAGCCATTTTGGCTGCCTCGGCAGACTTCAAGGTTACCGCGATGGCCAAAGATGCGGACCAACATATTTTTCCTTTGGCTGCAGTTGTTTCTGACCATGTTGATTTTAGTGGAATTCACAATTTTAACAATACATATATCGTTGTGGCTACGCAGGGTGAAGATGATGAAGAAAATGTTTTCAAGGCCTTATCAACGTCTGCAGATTATGTTGGATATGTATCCAGTAAAAAGAAATCAAAACAGATCAAAGGGTACTTGGCCGGGAAAGATCTAAGTTCTGAAAGAATAGCGTTGTTAAAAAGTCCAGTTGGTTTTGATATTAACGCGAAACTTGCCGGAGAAGTTGCCATCAGTATATTGGCGGAAATTGTGAAAGATTTCAGAACGGAGCAAACAGAAGATACATCATGTTGCGGCTCCTCAAAAGAACAGAAAGAACAGGTAAAAAAGGCTGTTGAATCGAATGATAAGTTTTCTGAAGAGTACTATATCAATCCGGTTTGTGGCGTACCTGTTTCTAAAAAGAGTCCCAAACATGTTATTGAGTATCAAGGGGAGAGTGTATATTTTTGCTGTGATGGGTGTAAGGTGAGTTTTGAGAAAAATCCAGCTCAGTATATGAAGGGATAATCTCCAATCTACAATCTCAAATCTCCAATCGGATTAACTCCATTGATTATTCACAAGATGAGATTATCCAAAATTCTGTAGGTTCAAAGTTCGATATTCGACGTTCATTGTTCGATATTCAAGGTTTCAATAAGATATGATTTGAATTTTTCATAGATATCCAATCTCCAATCTTCAATCTTCAATCGGATTAACTGCGTTGATCCTGAAACAAGATTCGATGCCAAAGCAACATCCTTTAAAATGCTGTCGCATTTTAGTCTTTTTTGTTTTCAGTCCTTATGAAAGCAAGCTTTCAACAGACTGAAAACAAAAAATCCTCTTAAACTTC
>NZ_JBPCUJ010000071.1:0-3260 GCF_051011215.1 Lutimonas sp. | reverse complement strand
ATTAGCGAATAGTATTTTTTTTTGTAATATTGTGAGAGCAGTCATGCTCACAAGATTCTTATAAAGAATAACATCTGTAGTTTGAAAAAAATACTTAAATTTGCCCGGTTTTTATAATCAAAGCATTATATTTTTATGAAAAAACATAACGGTATAACTAATAACATATTAGATTTAATTGGAAATACTCCTTTGGTTCGATTAAATAAAATAACAAAAGAGTTAGACGGTCAGTTCTTAGCAAAATATGAAGCCTTTAATCCTGGGCACTCGATGAAGGACAGAATAGCGACACATATTGTGGAGCAGGCTGAAAAGAGAGGTATCCTGACAAAAGGCAGTAAGGTTATTGAAACAACTTCCGGGAATACAGGATTCAGCATTGCATTGGTTTGTATTATCAAAGGATATGAATGTATTCTTGCTGTAAATTCCAAAGCTTCCAAAGGAAAGATTAATATGCTGAAGGCCATGGGTGCTAAAGTATATGTATGTCCTGCAAATGTGAGTGCAGACGACCCAAGATCCTATTATCAAGTGGCGAAAAGACTGCATGAAGAAACGGCGGATTCTGTGTATATCAATCAATATTTTAACGAGTTAAACGCCGAGGCTCATTATTTGTCTACCGGACCTGAAATTTGGGAACAGACGGATGGTAAGGTAACACATGTGGTAGTGGCCAGTGGAACAGGAGGAACTATTTCTGGCGTTGGAAAGTATTTAAAAGAAAAAAATCCAGCGGTTAAAGTGTTAGGTGTGGATGCCTATGGTTCTATTTTAAAGAAGTTTCATGAGACTTCTGATTTTGATACGAAAGAAATATTCCCATACCGCATTGAGGGTCTTGGAAAAAATTTAATTCCATCTGCTACAAATT
This sequence comes from Lutimonas sp., assembly GCF_051011215.1. NCBI lineage: Bacteria > Pseudomonadati > Bacteroidota > Flavobacteriia > Flavobacteriales > Flavobacteriaceae > Lutimonas > Lutimonas sp. Next base: position 2,380 of record NZ_JBPCUJ010000071.1, on the reverse strand, counting down.
TTGATGTGATAGATGTATTTGAAAAAGTGACAGATGAGGCAGCCGCACATAAGGCCAGAGAATTAGCCATGGTTGAAGGATTGTTTACCGGTTACACCAGTGGCGCCGTAGTTAAAGCTACCATGCAATATGCCGAGCAGGGATATTTCGATAAGGATAGTATGGTTGTGATGATTCTGCCGGATCACGGATCAAGATATATGGAGAAAATATATAGTGATGAATGGATGAGAGAACAAGGATTCTTTGATTCAAGAAAACAAGAAGAAAATGCCTTAGAGATTATTAGATAAGGATATTATAAAAAATAAATTGAAAAAAGACTGCTGGTTGAATCGAGCAGTCTTTTTCGTTTTTGTTAAAAACTATAAACATAGAAAGTTTTACATCATAAATTTTTTATATTTTTGCAAATAATTAAAACAGAGGGGTTTTTAGAATCCTCAGTTGAAATGAGATAGTTACATGAAAGATTTATTTGAAAGAATAACAAAGGATAAGGGACCACTTGGAAAGTGGGCAAAGCAAGCGGAAGGTTATTATGTTTTTCCAAAACTGGAAGGGAGCATATCAAACCGAATGAGGTTCAACGGTAAAGAAGTGATTACCTGGAGTATCAATGATTATCTTGGTCTGGCAAATCACCCTGACGTTGTAAAGGCTGATGCAGATGCTGCCAGAGAGCACGGAATGGCATACCCTATGGGGGCCAGAATGATGAGTGGGCATACTGAATTTCACGAACAATTAGAGCGCGAATGTGCTGAGTTTGTTGGTAAGGAAGCAGCTTATTTAGTCAATTTTGGTTACCAGGGAATGGTATCAGCTATTGATGCATTGGTAACGAAGAACGACGTTGTGGTATACGATATGGATTCACATGCCTGTATCATTGACGGAGCAAGGTTACACCAAGGGAAGCGATTTACCTTCCGCCATAATGATATGGAGAGTTTTGAAAAGAATTTGATCAGAGCTTCGAAGAAAGCGGAAGAATCAGATGGAGGAATTCTTGTGATCAGTGAAGGGGTTTTCGGAATGAGAGGTGAGCAAGGAAAGCTTAAAGAGATTGTTGCCCTTAAGAAAAAGTATAATTTCAGATTGTTGGTAGACGATGCTCATGGTTTTGGAACCCTGGGTAAGACGGGTGCCGGTGCCGGAGAGGAACAAGGAGTGCAGGATGAGATTGATGTGTACTTTGCCACTTTTGCAAAGTCGATGGCGGGAATTGGTGCCTTTTTTGCAGGTAACAAAGATGTAGTCAAATACCTGCAATACAATATGCGATCGCAGATGTTTGCCAAATCGTTGCCGATGGCCATGGTAAAAGGAGCCTTGAAAAGGCTTGATATGATAAGAACCATGCCTGAGTTAAGAACGAAATTATGGGAAAATGTGAACGCGCTTCAAAGTGGGTTGGTTGAGAAAGGTTTTAATATTGGTAAAACCAACACCTGTGTTACCCCTGTATTCTTAGAAGGAGATATTCCTGAAGCGATGGCCATGGTAAATGACCTAAGAGAGAATTATCGTATTTTCTGTTCGATTGTAGTATATCCGGTGATTCCAAAAGGAATGATTTTGTTGAGATTAATTCCAACTTCAGCGCATAACCTGGAGGATGTTGCAGAGACGATTGAAGCCTTTTCATCGATAAGAGAAAAACTGAAAAACGGTTTATATAAAAAGATAGCTGCAGCATTTATGTAATGCCCGGCTGAATACACTCAAAACCGTCTGGATACACCTCTGGACGGTTTTTTGTTTTTAGGAAGTACCTAAAATACTATTCATTGATGCCGAGCCTCGAGGAAGCAGTGGTATTTTCCTGAGCAAAATCGTTGTTTAAAAACTTGTAATAGCCAACGATTCCAATCATACCGGCATTATCTGTGGTGTATTCAAATTTTGGGATATAGGTGGTCCAGCCTAGTTTTTCTTCCATACTTTTTAAGGAAGCTCTGATTTCTGAATTTGCCGAAACTCCACCAGCAATCGCTACATGTTTAATACCAGTTTTCGACGAAGCTTTTTGCAGCCGTTTCATGAGGATCGTGACAATGGTGCGTTGCACCGAGGCGCAGATATCATGCAGGTTTTCTTTGATGAAATTTCCATCTTTTTTCTGTTCTCTCTGTAAAAAGTAAAGAATGGCAGTTTTTAGACCGCTAAAGCTAAAGTCTAAAGGATTGATCGTTTTGGGTTCTGAAAAAGGAAAAGCTTCCGGGTTCCCTAGTTTGGCATATTTATCGACAAGTGGACCACCTGGATAAGGAAGTCCCAATAGTTTGGCCGTTTTATCGAAAGCTTCTCCAACGGCGTCATCGATTGTTTCACCTAAAATTACAAACTCCTGATAATTGATGACCTTTAAAATCTG
>NZ_JBPCUJ010000070.1:0-11665 GCF_051011215.1 Lutimonas sp. | reverse complement strand
TGAATGTTTTACGGTATAATTGTTCATTTCTCCCCATAATAAATGGTCCTGCGTATCCATCACGGAAATATCCAGCGCCATTTCCTGAGAAAGGCTGGAGAGCAACGTTTCAGTGCGCTTATCTTTTAAGACATGCTTAAGGGCACGAAGGCGTGTTCTTATTTTTTTATCAAGGGTAACCATATTAATTTTTCAATACTTCTTCTGCTACAGCAAGCATTTCATCCGGGTCGAAGGGTTTGGTCATGTATCTGTCGGCACCCATTTCCATTCCTTTTTGCCGGTCTACTTCCTGACCTTTGGCTGTGAGTAAAATAATATAGACATGAGACAGGTTCAATTCCTTCTTTACCTTTTGGCAAACTTCCATACCATTCATTTTAGGCATCATTACGTCGAGAAAAACCAGATTGGGTTCCTCTTTTTGAATCAATTCCAAAGCCTGTTCGCCATTTTCCGCAAATAACAATTCTACTCCTTCATCTTCCAAATCTTCCAATGTCTGTTCGATGAGCATTCTGATATGAGCCTCGTCATCTACAATTAATAATTTTTGTGCCATGTATAATTATGTTTTTATTATTAGTGAGTTGCTATTATTCATAAATGAAAAACATGGTGTTTTCCATTCCTTTCTGCCCCTTCAGATCTTTAATAACCTTCTGGTCGGCATTATAAACAGAGTTCAGCATGATGATATCCGGCTGTGATTCCGTCGCATTTTTCAAAAGGTTTTTAGGGTCACTTTCCATCACCTTATAACCACGTGCACTCAATACATCAGAAAGTGTTTTGACGGCAGAAGAATCTTCATCTACTACCAGTACTTTCTTTTTGGAAACACCTTGTTCCAGCAGTTCATCTACTTCATGGAACAACTGTTCGGTATTGATGGGCTTTGTAAGGTACCTGTCGACTCCAATTTTTAAGCCCCGTTCTTTATCCTGAACAATGGACAAAATTATTATTGGAATATCCATGGTAGCAGGATCATTTTTTAAAACCGCTGCCACATCAAAACCGTTTATTTCAGGCATCATTACATCCAAGATGATCAGATCTGGTTTTGACAATCGCACCATATCCAAGGCTGCTTTGCCATTTGCTGCTTCTTTGACTTGATAGCCAGCATCACCCAATTCTTGTCTTAATAAAGATCTGATTGGAGTATCGTCATCAACAACCAAAATTGTCGGAACTTCTTTTACATTGGTTAAGGATGAATGCTTAATTTGCTTTTTCAGGCTATTGAGAATTCTGTCAAGTTGAATGGGTTGTTCATTGCTACCTTCACCCATCACAGGCATAGTAAAGAAAAATGAACTTCCTACGCCGTGCTCACTTTTCATCCAGATAATACCTCCGTGATGTTCAATAATTTCACGGCAGATTGGCAAACCAAGTCCTGTACCTTTTGGCTTATCGGTTAAGGTGTCTCCGGCCTGACGGAATCGTTCAAATATCTTATGTCGATCCTCTTCGGCAATTCCAATTCCGGTATCCTGTACTTCAACCATGATTTGAGCATTGTCTATATAAGCTTCGACAGTTACCTTTCCTTTATCGGTAAATTTTACAGCATTTGAGAGTAGGTTGATGACTACCTGGATTAATTTATCTTCATCCGCACTGATGAGTGGCAGATCTGAAGAAATATTTTTTTCAAGGGTCAATCCTTTTTCTTCAAATAGGGCGGAGGTAGAGGCGATGGCTCTGTTGATTACGTCCTGTAGAAAGATTGGTTTCATATGCCATTCCATTCTTCCGGATTCAATCTTTGCAAGATCCAGTACATCGTTGATCAGGTTGGTCAACCGTTCTCCTTCGGAAACAACAACATTCAGGTTTTCACTGACTTGTTTCATAGTGCGTTTGATTTTCTGATCCTCAACACTCACTGCAGGGAAAACTTTATCTTCCAGTCTTTTTCTGATTATTTTGGCAAAACCTAAGACCGAGGTTAAAGGGGTTCTCAATTCATGACTCACTGTAGATAGGAAAGCTGATTTGGCTTCGTTGGCATCTTCAGCTTTTGCTTTTGCATCCTTGGCTTCTTCGTAGAGTTCGGCATTGTGCAATGCGACTCCCACATTGATGGCAATGGTGCTCAACAACCTTTTATCCTCTTCGTTAAAACGACTGGCCTGTTCAGTGCTTTGAACACTTAGCACTCCAATGATACTATCTTCAACGGGTATAGGTACACCAAGGTAAGACATCACATCTTTACCAGTTCTTTCCACGCCAATTTTATCATAGGTAGCGTCGATATCGGTATCGTGATTAATGAGATATGATTCTCCTGTCTTTATGATACTAGAAGTTAGTCCTTCTCCGTAGGTCATGGGTGGCATGGTGTCACCATCCTGATAAGGAAAGTTAATGATTTCTTTTTCCTGGTCTAAAATGGCCAGATAGGTAATATCAGATTTAAACAATTTTTTCATCTGATTCCCCACCATTTGAATGAGTTCACTCAACTCCAGTTTTTGGGTCAAAGCTTGACTAACGTCATTGACTGTGGCCAACTCATCTAGACGTTGGTGTACTTCTTCGGTTCTTTCAGTCACCTTGTTTTCCAGTGCTTTTCTTTGATTGATGAGTATCCTGGTTCTTGAACTGACGATGCCATAGATCAGCACTATTAGCCCTAGCGCATACAGGGCATAGGCCCAAAGGGTTTTATACCAGGGAGGAGTGATGGCAAAAGAAGCAACGGCTTCTTCACTTATGTCGCCAAAAATATTCTTAGCCTTCACTCTAAAATTATAATTGCCAGGGGGTAAATTGATGTATTCACGTGTAGCCTGTTTGGTCCAGTCGGACCAGTCTTTGTCCAGTCCTTCCATATAGGTGCTATATTGCATGTCTTTTTGACCAATAAAGAAAGGGGCGGCGTAATTCACACTAACAGCATTCAGATCATTGTCGATTTTAACTTTTTTCGGAAAGTCTATGGCTCCGGCATAGATCAAAGAATCTCCGCTAATAGACATTTTGCGGATTGCCACATTGAAATCAAGATCTGTCTTCTCATCTAAACCTCCTTCATAACGTACAATACCATCTGGCCCTGAAAACCAGGCCACAGTATTTTCCTCGGTAGAAGATGGGTCAACATAGACGGTCCAAATGATTCGATTTTTAAGCTCTTTAAAGGTTTCGTTATTGAGTTCGTAAGTGCCGTCCTTTTTCTTTTTAGCAACGATTAAGCCATCTCCAACACCAAACCATAACCGGTCAAGATGGTCTTTAAAAAACCTGATTCCGCCTTCTTCACTCCAGTTGATCAAGTGATCGAAGAAAAACTTTTTTTCTTCAAATTTATCTAAGTCCGCATTGAATGTGTATGTCTTTTTGTTCTCTTCACTCCAAAGAATATAATCTTCATCAAACTTTGAGATCCCAACTTCGCCTTTGGGAACTCCTTTGTCCTGGGAATAAGTTTTAACCTCAGCATTTTTAAGATCCATAACTTGATCTTTCATTTTTGGAACCAAAAGTTGCAATTGGCTATCTTCAGAATCATTTAACCAGATGCTTCCATCTTCATTTTCAGCGACAGCTCTAATAGTTCTATGTTTGTCGGTGAAAGATTCTTCTTCAAACCTTTTCGTAATATCATTATAATAAAGGCTTGCTAGTCCATCTTGTAGCTGCACAAATAGTCTATTACTGTCAATTTTAGAAAATCGCACTAGGTTTACCCTAAAATCATAGTTTTCACTCTTACGAATAAATTTAAATTCTTTGCCAACAATTTCAATCAAACCCATAAAACCTGTTCCGGTATAAAGTTTTCCATCTTTTTCAGCAAATGAGGCTCCTTGACCAATTGTTCCTTCTATGAGTTTTAATTTTTTACTGTCTTCGTCAAGATAGAAAATTCCATTATTTGTGCTTAGATATAGGATTCCTTTGAACCTGTATGAAGCAAATACCACCTTGGTACTGAGCCCTAAATTGGAATCGATCAATCCAAAATTGGAATTCAAATTCACCTTAGAAATCCCATTAAATAATGGTAGCCATAGCACATTTCTAGAATCAACATATGCGAAGCTAGCACTCCCATCTTGTAACCCATTATCAGAACCAAATCGTTGAAGTAATTTACCATCATGGTTTATGATAAAGGTGCCTTCTCCAAATGAGTTGATCACAAAATTACCATTTGCTAAGGCAATACCAGGGAGGTAAAGGGAGCCTTTTAATAGATCGTCAATTTCAGTTTTAAAAGGTGTATACGTTTTACCATCAAAGATGTAAAAGTTGTTTGATCGAGAACCGAGAAGCAATTTATCTTCATCATATGGTAAGATCACATAAATTCTCTCATCTTTAAATCGTTCACCACCTGGAACTAGCTCAAAGGTGTCCTCATCTGTCATATAACAAAGTCCTCGATTCCAGATTCTTAGGTAATAAGTTCCATGAACAATTTTACCCACATGATAGGCATCTTCCGATGCGATAATTTTCATAATTTTTCCATCCCAACAATACAATTTATTGGTCGTCCGAAAAATAATTCTTCCCTGATAAAAATCTGTTTCCCAGACATCTGCAAACTCCTTATGTTCTTCAGGTACCTGCTCTAACAGACTTTTAAATTCCAGTTCTCCAATTTCATTCGCCTCTAAATAGCCAAAATCACCATTTCCACCTACATGAATTCTCCCGGTTTCATCTTGAGCTAAGCTGCGGCATCCACTTTCAGGCAATTCAATCGTATTCCAGTTAACTCCGTCAAAAATGACGACACCTTGATTGTTCGCAAAATACATAATGCCCTGAGCATCCTCAGTAGCCCACCAATTGGTCGGGGCTGCTTTATAATCTTCATAAGAATAATTGGTAATCATGGGTCTACCCAATTGCTCCTGAGCAAAAGAAAGGGAAGAAATAAAAAATAAGGAAATAAAAATCAGATGACGAAAATCACATCTCTGAAAGGAGAGTTGAATTTGTTTTATCATAGTAAATTCAGCAGCGAGGTTAGGTTAGTTGATCGCTTCTTATGCTTACTAAAATACAAATTTATTTCTTATGTGCTGGCAATGAATATTTTAAAAAACATTTTTAACACCGTTAAAGCTACTTCGAAATTCAGAGGGTGTGCAATTTTGATATTTTTTAAATATTCTGTTGAAGTTTGAAATGTTGTTAAACCCACAATCAAAGCAAATTTGAGAAATACTGTCGTTGGTTTCAATAAGGCTTCTGGTTGCAGATCCTAATCTTACTTCGATCAAAAACTCCATAAATGATTTCCCGGTTCGTTGTTTGGTCAATCTGCTTAAGGAGATTACTGACATGGCAACCAAGTCTGCTACTTCTTCAATCTTAATTTTACGGTGGTGATTTTCTTTTAGAAAGGTATAGACTTTCTCGATTCGTTCGCTATTATAAAAGTCATTCTGATGTTGAAAAGAGCGGTTTGTCAAAAATGTCTGATCTCTTGAGATGGCCAGGTCATATAGTAAAGATTGAAATTGTAAAAAGCTGTCAAAGCCATTTGTTCTACTAAGTTTGTGGATTTTCTTTTCAACCTGAGCGATGGTCTTGGTAGAAAAAAGGATACCACGGTTCGCATTTTGAAATAGGGTCTTTAAGGTTTGCAAAAGGTTTCTGTTTAACAAACTGTCTCCAAAAACGTCTGCAGGAAACTGGATGGTGATTTCATGAAATTCTTCCTTGCCAGAATTCTTATAGTTTTCCCAGCCATGATATAGGTTTGGGCCGGTAAGCACCAATTCCTTTTGCCCAATAACCCCCATGTGATCTCCCACGATGCGCCGACCTCCTTTTGCATTATAGATATAGTTTAATTCAAATTCAGGGTGGAAATGTATGGGGAAATTAAAGACCTGTCGTTTACGATCAAAAATTAAAAAGCAATCATTGTTGCGTAAAGGTGTAATTTCTCTATGAATATTATTTTCTATATCGCTCATGCTTAATTGGCTTCAATGGCTGTAAATTGAACTGAGTTTGTTTGCATATCCGTATCTATGATAGTCTTAACAAAGACATGTTGAATTTATGTTGTAAAAGTATTGATTTGTGTCGTAAAACTACTTGTTTTGAAGTGGTAATTGAAATAATTTTGACATTGTTGTTAGTCAACTTAATTTAGTAAAACATTGAATGCGAAAGGGCAAGCAACGTTCTAATTATATTTCGTGCACATGAAACTATGTAAAATCAGTTTGTTTTTTTTGATTCTTTTCTGTCAGGAGATCAGTGCCCAGACAGACCCTGACCTCGCAACTAATCCTATTTATGAAAAACTAACTTCTGTAAAAGGAAAAGGGATTTTATTCGGTCATCAGGATGATCTTGCGTATGGAGTGGGCTGGGAATATATTCGTGGCGAATCAGATGTGAAACGGATAGCCGGAGATTATCCGGCCGTCTTTGGTTGGGAGTTGGGAGGTCTGGAACTCAATCATAAGAAGAACCTTGACAAAGTGCCTTTTGAGCAAATGAAGAGTCTGGCTATCATGGGTGATGCTATGGGCGGAATCAACACTTTTAGTTGGCATCCCTATGCACCCGTGACTCATGAAAGCTCTTGGAATAAAAATGTCATTGTGGTAAAGCATATTATTCCGGGTGGGAAATACCATGAAGCCTTTAAAGAACAGCTGGACAAAATAGCTGCATTTTTTCATGAACTCAAAACCGAAGATGGACAAAATATTCCATTTATCTTCAGACCATGGCACGAAATGGATGGGAATTGGTTTTGGTGGGGATCTAAACAGTGTACTCCTGAGGAGTTTCAACAACTTTTTACTTTCACAGTCAAGTACCTAAGGGTTGAAAAAGGTTTAAAGCATATGCTCATTGCCTATTCGCCCGATAGAAATTTCAAGAGTGAAACAGCTTATTTAACCTGGTATCCCGGAGATGCCTATGTCGACATACTCGGTGTAGATAATTACTCCGATTTAAAGAAAGGAGGTAGTGTGAAAGCAGCCATTGATAAATTACATATCGTCATAAAAACAGCGGAGAAAAAAGAAAAAATAGCAGCTTTTACAGAAACAGGACTTGAGAATGTTTCTGAGGCCAATTGGTATACAGATAAATTAGGTCAGGTGCTGGCAGATCCTTTCGTGTCAAAGAGTATTAGCTATGTGATGGTGTGGAGAAACGATGGAAATGTTCATTACTTTTTCCCTTATCTCGAACAAAAAGGTGCAGCTGCGGCCAAAGAATTACTCGACAGAAAGAACATCTTATTATTAGAAGATTTTAAGTCCTTGTTAGCAAGAACTAAATAGAATAGGTTTTATTAAATTTCATGTATGAATCAACATATATTTAAAGAGAGAATTTCAAGAATTAGTAGCGATCACGAAGCTTTACTTGCGTTAAAGAATAAGCCATCATTTAGTGGTAATGGGATCTATGAACGACATGAATATCCAATATTGACCAGAGATCATATACCACTCGAATGGCGCTATGACTTGAATCCTGAGACCAACCCGTTTTTTATGGAACGCATTGGCTTTAATGCGGTTTTCAATGCAGGTGCCATAAAACTCGATGAGAAGTATTTATTGGTCGCAAGAGTAGAAGGGAATGATCGGAAATCTTTTTTTGCCATAGCAGAAAGCCCTAATGGTATTGATAATTTTACCTTTTGGGAACGCCCCATTAGCATCCCTCAAAATGAAGATTTAGATACCAATGTCTATGACATGCGATTGACGCAACACGATGACGGTTGGATCTATGGGGTGTTTTGCACAGAACGCAAAGATCCTTCGGCACCTGAGGGTGATACTTCAACGGCGATGGCAGCAGCCGGGATCGTTAGAACCAAGGATCTTGTTAATTGGGAACGTCTTCCAGATCTGATCTCTACCACAGGACAGCAACGAAATGTGGTGGTGTTTCCTCATTTGATAAAAGGAAAGTATGCTTTTTTTACCAGGCCCCAGGATGGTTTTATTGATACTGGAAAAGGAGGAGGTATTGGTTTTGGTCTCTCCGAGAGCATGGAAAACCCTGAAGTAAAAGAAGAGACCATCGTGGATGCAAAAACCTACCATACCATTTATGAGGTAAAGAATGGTCTCGGACCGGCTCCCATTCGAACTGAGAAAGGTTGGTTACATCTGGCACATGGGGTCAGAAATACAGCCGCTGGTTTACGCTATACCTTATACCTGTTTATGACAGATCTGGATGAGCCTTGGAAGGTGACGCATAAACCTCATGGGCATCTCATTGCTCCCTTAAAAGAAGAGCGGGTGGGAGATGTGTCAAATGTGGTTTTTTCGAACGGATGGATCAAAGACGATGATGGAAAGGTCTATATCTATTATGCTTCTTCAGATACCAGAATGCACGTCGCCACTTCTAGTATGGAGCAATTACTCGATTATTGCATGAATTCTCCTGAAGATGAATTGCATTCTCATTTGTCAGTGAAAGCGATTGATCATTTGATCGATCAAAACAAGGTCTTTCAAAATACCAAGTAATAGAAGCTATGAATCAATTGGGTATAAAGAAGGAACTCGACAAGCTCAATGGGCTAAAAAATGAATTTTCTGAAGAATTGAATCGTATCCTGACATTTTGGTCGTCAGCCTGTCTGGATGAAGCCAATGGGGGCTTTATCGGTAAAATGGATCATTATGGAAAGATAGATCCAGAGGCATCTAAAAGCTGTATTTTGAATACAAGAATACTGTGGACTTTTTCTGCCGCTTATAGAACCAGCAACAAGGAAGTCTATCGAAGTATCGCAGACAGGGCCTTTGATTATCTGGTCAATTATTTTTGGGACAAGGATAATGGAGGGCTTTTTTGGGAACTAGATGCTCAGGGAGGGGTGTTGAATTCTAAAAAGCAAGCTTATGCCCAAGGCTTTGGGCTGTATGGTTTCTCTGAATATTTCAGAGCAACAAAAAAAGATGAAAGCCTGAAGCTTGCGCTGGCGCTTTTTGACATCCTAGAAAACAATTTTTGGGAACCAAAATTTGGAGGATATATTGAAGCCTTGACAGCTGACTGGAAATCCTTAGATGATGTACGCCTCAGTGACAAAGATTTAAACACCCCAAAATCAATGAATACTCATTTGCATATTTTGGAGCCCTATTCGAATCTCTATCGGGTGCATCCAGATGCAAAAGTTAAAAAAGCCATCGAATCATTGCTGCAAGTTTTTACAGAAAAGATCTACAATCCCAAAACCCAACATCTGAGAATGTTTTTTAATCTCGACTGGACATCTCAATTTGAAGAAGTATCTTTTGGACATGATATTGAGGCGGCCTGGTTGCTCAATGAAGCCTCGATCTTGGTGCATGAAGGAAAGGTCAGTGAGGATCTTCAAAAGATCACGGCGGCCTTGGTGAAGGCTACAAAAAAGGAAGGGCTGGATGCAGATGGTTCTCTTTTCAATGAAAGACATGGAGCCGTATTGGATAAAGACAAGCACTGGTGGCCACAGGCAGAAGCCCTAGTGGGCTTTATGGATGCCTATGAATTGGATCAAGATCCTGAATTGGTGCGGCATATAGAAGCGATTTGGCAATTTATAAAAAGTCATTTAATAGATCATAAAAACGGTGACTGGATCTGGCGCGTGAACGCAGCTAATATTCCCGTTACCTCTGAAGATAAGGTCGGTTTTTGGAAATGCCCATATCACAATAGCAGAGCTTTGATGGAGTTGATAGAACGAATAGATAATTTGAATAATCAGGTATGAGTGAACAAATTAAATTAAAAGAAAAAATAGGCTATAGTTTTGGAGATTTTGCCTCTTCCATGTTTTGGAAGTTATTCTCTATGTTTCTCATGATTTACTATACAGATGTGGTTGAATTGTCACCAGCTTCTGTAGGTACTATGTTTTTACTTACCAGACTATGGGATGGATTAAACGACCCCATCATGGGGATTATTTCCGACCGTACCAGAACGAGCATGGGAAAATTCAGGCCTTATTTATTATGGGTAGCCATTCCGTTTGCCATTATTGGCGTCTTGACTTTTTCATCGCCTGATTTTGGGCCTTCAGGAAAATTGCTCTATGCCTACGTGACCTATACCTTGATGATGATGGTATATACCGCGATCAATGTTCCGTATTCGTCATTGATGGGTGTAATGACTTCAGATACTAAAGAACGGACCTCATTGGCCTCCTTCAGGTTTATCGGTGCCTATTCAGGGGGGATTTTTATGACAGCGACCGTGCCTTATTTGCTCGATTATTTTAAAAACTCTGGATCGGATGATGCCCAGAGTTATCAATACACAGTAGGTATTTATGCTGTTTTAGCCGCCTTCTTTTTTATCATGACTTTTTTATGGACCAAAGAGCGAGTCAAACCACTGAACACTGAATCATCGATTAAGAAAGATTTAAAAGATCTGGCAAAGAATGCACAGTGGTTTATCATGTTAGGTGCAGGGATTGCTGTTTTGATATTCAATTCATTAAGAGATGGGAACATCATGTATTATTTTAAATATTTTGTGAAGGATCAAAGCATCGCTTATTTTGGGGATGTAGCCTGGGATAAACTGGCGGGTGCCTATATGACCTTATGGTTGGTCACCAACCTGATCGGAGTTTTATTGGCCAAACCGGCATCAGCGCGATTTGGTAAAAAAAGCACCTTTATTTCAGCCATGTTGATTGCGGCTGTTTTTAGCTTTATTTTTTATTGGGTAGATCCCAATTCAGTGCCTTTGATTTTTGGTTTGAATGTGATCATGGGTATTTGTTCCGGAATTGTGCTTCCGCTGATCTGGTCCATGTATGCGGATATTGCGGATTATTCAGAATTTAAAACAGGGCGAAGAGCAACAGGACTGGTTTTTTCTTCCTCATCCATGTCGCAAAAAATGGGCTGGACACTTGGTGGTGCCATCACAGGATGGTTATTATCCGCTTATGGATTTGAGGCCAATGCGGAACAAACGACAGAATCTTTAAAAGGGATTCGATTGATGATTAGTATTTACCCGGCGGTGGGCGCTGTGTTGTCTGCTGTCTTTTTGATGCGCTATAAGTTGAGTGATGCCTTTATGAAGGGAGTATCTGACGAGCTGGATGCAAGAAGAGATTGATAAATATACGTTAAACCTGATGATACTTTCTATTAAAAAGCTAGTGACTTATAAACTTAGAATAGTTCTCTTGCTATGTATATCAATTGTTTTATCTGTCTCCTGTCAGAAGGAACTAAAAAAGGATGTAAACCCAACCTCATTTGCTACAAAAGCGAATGTCCTGTTGATACTTACTGATGATCAGGCCTATGGAGATCTGTCCTTGATGGGAAATCCCATCTCTGAGACGCCGAACCTAGATTTACTGGCCAATACTGGAGCGTTTTTTGAGAACTTTTACGTGAACCCTGTTTGTGCACCCACGCGTGCCAGTTTGCTCACGGGGCGCTATCATCAGAGAACTGGAGTTACAGGGGTTACCAGGGGTAGGGAGAATATGAGCCTGGACGAAGAAACCTTAGCCAATATTTTAAAGGCCCATGGCTATGCCACCGGTATTTTTGGGAAATGGCATAATGGGGCCCATTATCCTTACCATCCTATGGGCCGGGGGTTTGATGAATTTGTAGGCTTTACTTCAGGCCATTGGTCGAGTTATTTTGATACTACC
>NZ_JBPCUJ010000069.1:0-7938 GCF_051011215.1 Lutimonas sp. | reverse complement strand
TTCTTGTAACACCAAGTCATGCCACAAATATGAGTGTGATTGAACAATTAAATCTTATTCATTGCAGTATTAAGGTGGCTGCCATTTCGCGCTATGATGATGAAATGCAGGAACTGATGGATGCGGGTGTCGAGGTCGTTTTTAATTTATATGAAGAAGCCGGATATGGTTTTGCCGACCATACTTTTAATAAAATCTACTCGAACAATATTTAATTGGAATCTTGCTTGAAAGGGTTGATGACCTTTTCTTCCAGACCATCATATTTTACAATAAAAATTCCTTTGTTTAAGATTCCACCGGACGTATTTTCAATAAATTCATATTTGGTAGCAATTCTTTCTGACACGCCTTGGTCGAAAAAGTCACTCCCTTCCGCCAAACGCATTAATAGGTCATAGGTAACATCAAACCCTTCAACCGCATAAGAAGAAGGCAGACTGTAATACTTTCGTTTAAACGTAGCTTCAAATTGCTGAAACGCCGCATGATTATAATCGATAAAAGAATTACTGGGATAATGAAAATGGACCCTTGCCAAAAAGTTATTATCAATTTTATTGTAATTTCTATCTTTTTCAAAACCAAAAACCATCAGGCTGTCTACCTCTGGAAATACTCCCAAATTATTAAAAACATCTCCTAAATAAGCAGGTTCTGTATCAGTCACAAAAAACCAGTTTACAATATTTCGATCCAAGGTATCTCTAAAGACTTTAAAATCATCAGGTTTGATATACCCGTCTTTAGGTTCGAGAATCTTAACTTCCTTTTCAGGGTTCAGAGCCTTGATATCTTCAATAATTCTATTAAACTGCTGCTCAGATTTCTTTGTGTCATTTTTAATAACAATCAGATCCTGATTTTCATAATTTGCCTTCACAAAATCCATCATTTCTTCGGTATAATTATCCAAAGAGGCTCTTTCCTGAATGAGCTTTTTATTGTCAATATTCGAATGATCCTTTGTGGAAATTGGAGAAGCTATATAGGGCTTTCCATATTTCAAATTAGTAGATACAGCCTTTACATTCGATAAAAACATAGGTCCAACCACCAAATCAAATTCCTGCAATTCAACTTCATTACTTATTTTTCGCGATACTTCCCTGTTATTCTCTGTATCGTACACTTTCATATGAATTGACAATCCTTGCTTTTTTAAGGAATCTATTGCCATCAAGGCGCCAAAATAAAAATCAGTAGTTATTTGCAATAAGCGATCCGTTTCAAAATTAAGACTATCCCTTCTACTTTTAAATGGCAGCATCATCGCCATTTTCAATTCAGAACCTGCAGGCACAACATCAACAAAAAGAGGTTTGGTCATCCTATTGTTATTGGGCAATTTCAACAACATACCTTCTTTAATGCCATCTGATATCTCTGGATTGAGAGCCAGTAACTCATCTTCTGTAATGTCAAATTTTTTTGTAATGCTATAAAGAGTTTCTAGTTTTTGAACTTCGTAAAAAACAAACGCTTCATTCGCCTCCGTTTCTGAAAGTATAGGAACCAAAATCACATCATCAATTTGTAAGCCATGAAGGGCAATTTTCGGATTTAACGCTTCTAAATCCTCTATGGATATGCCAAACTTTTTCGCGATACTATACTTGGTCTCTTTTGCTTTCACCAGGTATGGTTGTGTGGAATCATCTTTTGCGTTTAGCTCAGTTTCATCAATTTTTAAAGGGATTCTGATCACCTGCCCTATCTTCAAGCCATTCTCTGCTAAAAAAGGATTGCTCGCTTTGAGCTCTTCTTCACTGATATTAAAACTCTTGACAATGCTATAGATCGTTTCTTTTGGAATGACCTCATGATAAATAAACTTATCTACTACTATATCCTTTTCTCCAATCCCACTTAAATCAGCATTACTTATATCTTCTAATGGATCATAGTTCTGATTGGGAATGATGATGATATCATTTGCACTCACATTATCCTTCACATCTGGATTTAGCTTTAACAAATCATAAGGAGTAATTGATAAGGCTTTTGAGATACTTTGAATCGATTCCCCTTGTTTTACTTTATAGGTTATAAATTTCTTATCCTGCGCAAGAATGCTCAAACAGCTGATCAGGAATAAAAAAAACACAATTTTAAGATTTTTCATGTAGTACTAAGTTCTTATAATTTTAAACTTAAAATCTGCTGTAATATTTCATCAAATATATGCTTTTTTAAGTCTTTTATTAACAATAGGACAATCTTACAAAATACAACGGGCAGATGTATTTAAATTTTTTCTTTCACGCTACTCCCATTCAATGGTCGCCGGTGGTTTTGAACTGATATCATAAACAACCCGGTTCACACCTTTAACACCGTTGATAATCTTATTTGAAGTTTCCTGAAGAAACTTATAAGGTAAGTCAACCCAGTCTGCGGTCATCCCGTCAGTAGAAGATACAGCCCTTAATACAACCGCTTTTTCATAGGTTCTTTCATCACCCATTACTCCAACTGATTGCACTGGTAAAAGCATCGCACCTGCCTGCCAAACCGAATCATATAATTTCCATCGTTTTAATCCCTCCAGAAATATATGATCAACTTCTTGCAACATGGAAACTTTTTCAGCAGTAATATCACCTAGAATTCTGATGCCCAACCCTGGACCTGGAAAAGGGTGTCTTCCCAATAGCTCCTCATCAATTCCCAAACTTCTTCCTACTCTTCGTACCTCATCCTTGAAAATGGTTCGCAAAGGCTCCACAATCTTCAACTTCATAAAATCAGGCAAACCACCCACATTATGGTGAGATTTAATGGTCGCTGACGGACCTCCGGTAGCGGAAACCGATTCAATAACATCAGGATAGATGGTTCCCTGGGCCAACCATGTTACGTCTTCTATCAAGTGAGCCTCATCATCAAATACTTCAATAAAAGTATTACCAATGGCCTTTCGTTTTAATTCAGGATCTTCAATGCCTTTCAGCTTTTCAAGAAATCGATCAGATGAGTTCACTCCTTTTACATTGAGTCCCATGTGTTTGTACTGGTCTAAAACGCTTTCAAATTCATTTTTTCGCAATAAACCATTGTTTACAAAAATGCAATAGAGGTTTTTCCCTATAGCTTTGTCCAAAAGAACAGCAGCAACAGTTGAGTCTACGCCTCCAGACAATCCGAGAACAACTTTTTCATTGCCAATTTTCTCTTTGAGTGCCGCAACTGTTGTTTCCACAAATGAATTGGGCGTCCAATCCTGCTTCAGTCCGGCTATATCCACCAAAAAGTTTTCCAATAACTGTTTCCCGTCAGTGGAATGGTATACTTCAGGATGAAATTGAATGGCATAGGTTTGTTCACCATCTATTTTATAAGCCGCATTATCAATATCATGTGTGCTGGCAATCACCTTATAGGATGTTGGAAGTTCCATAATGGTATCACTATGACTCATCCAAACCTGCGATCCTTCTTCAATATGCGCGAAAAGCTCATTGCTATGATCTACAAATGACAGATTTGCCCTTCCATATTCTCTTGAACTCGATTGTCCGACCTTTCCCTCAAAAAAATGAACCAGGTACTGTGCACCATAGCATATTCCAAGAAGTGGCTTCTTACCTTTTATCCGGGACAAATCAGGATGCGGGGCATCTTCATTTCTTACAGAATGTGGACTTCCTGACAGTATCACCGCCTGAAAATCATCTACATTAAATTTTTCACTATTGAATGGATGGATTTCACAGTAGATATTGAGCTCTCTGACTCTTCGCGCAATGAGTTGCGTTACCTGTGATCCGAAATCTAAAATTAGAACCTTATTTTGCATCCGCAAAAATAAAATTTAATTCAGAAATAATAGCCTCAAAAATTGATTTTTATCATTCAACTTTAATTGCTATTTTTAATTACCATTCAAAACCATCCTACTGATGTTACATAGTAAAAAAATATGGCTCTTATGTCTACTAATGATCAGCTTTTTGCTTGTTCAAGGGCAAGAACAGCATTCACATGAAGAAGGACAGGATCAATCACATCATGACAAGGGCCATGAGACACATAAAAAACATGTCATCAGCGCTTCTATTAATCATACAGTTATTTTTGGTGGCGTCAAAGACGGAAGTGCTTCGAGTCTGACCTTACCTTCTTTTGGTTTAAATTACACCTATTTCTTTAATCACAAATGGGCCATTGGACTTCACAACGATATTATCCTTGAAGACTTTGTTGTAAAACAAAACAGCACCTTTGAAACCAGGTCAGGTGATTCAGGCGGCGAAGCAGAAACAACTGTTATTGAGAGAGGAACACCAGTTGCAGCTTGTATCATGGGTATCTACAAACCTCTTTCATGGTTAGGATTAATGGCCGGTTTTGGCAGAGAATTTTCAAGCCATGAAGATTTTACCGTGATTCGATTTGGTCTCGAAGTTCCTTATCACCTGCCTAAAAACTGGGAGTTATTTGGTGTGTTAACCTATGACATCAATATTGATGCATACCAGTCACTTACCTATGGCATTGGCATTGGAAAATTATTTTAACCAACCTGACTAGCTGATAATTCTATTCCCGGAAATTCTCAAAAATCCTTTTGGATGTGAGACTGTCCCTTTAAATGAATCCATTTCGAATCTTAGAAAGATATCTATTTGCTCACCCTCAAAAATAATATGAGCTCGAACCTTATCTTCTTCATAAACTAAATTTTCCATGGGAATAATGCGGTCATGGAACATCACATTCCCTTTTAACACATCTTCTTCAAAACTAAATTCAATAGCACCTTTTTGAAATTTCAATCCGATTTCAGGAGCTGCATAATTCCAGGAACCTAGTAATTTTGTGGGACCCTCATCATGCTTGACATCGGTAAAACTCAATGTTAAGAAAAGCAAAAAGACGGGGTAACTTTTGCGTAATAATTTTCTCATAGATCAATACTATTTATTTAAGCGTGCAAAAATACGAAAAATTCAGACTTATTCAATGCGTATTCAGCACTTTACTTTCTTAAGATACAAAAAAAAAGCCATCAAGAATAACTTGATGGCTTTAAATAACAACTGTATGTTTATTTTTTTGAACCAGACATATCTAAAGTTCCTTGAGAATAAGAGACAACTCCTTCAAAGGTTTTCTTTGTAAAATTCAATTTGAACCGTACCGTTTCTCCTTGAACATTCATCATGGCCTTTAACTCATTCTTTTCAAATGTCACATCTTCCAGTGCTGTTCCCTGTCCACCAATGACCATTTCTCCGGCTAAATCACCATCAACCTTTTTTAACACCAACACACCTTTTTGGTATTCATACGGCGCATCAGGAATACTATAATCCCATTCTCCTAATATTTTTTTAACTCCAACAAAACTGTCTTTAACGGCAAAACTACTCAAGACAATTATCGATAACAGCAAAACGCTTTTAAAAGCAACATTTTTCATAATTTGATCTAAATTTAAATTTAATACTTCCAAAACTACTAAAAATTAGTTCAAAACTGAAGAAATTGTATCAATTTCCATCATGCAATCCATATAAAAACAGGAATTGAATTCATAAGCGCACAATATTCTATTCCAATTATAGTTTTTGTTAAGTCAAATAATGAATGAACCTAATATTTAACAATAATGAAAAAACTAATTTTTATTGCAATTTTATTGATTGCCTCTACAGAAATCAATGCACAGTCTTATGAGTATAGTATCGTAACAAGTATAGAATCAGTTGTACCTATGGGTCTGGGTAGGTCCAGAATTATTTCAGCTGAAGAAGAAAAAGACTATACCGCCTATACGACTTCAAGAACATCAGAAAATAAAAAACAAAATAAATCGAAAAGAGGTGACTCTAAAGTAGAAAATTTTGACGAAACAAAAATATTAAACTTTTACAGTGCCACTGGTATAAATTTTCAAAATATCGCTTCAAATGATGCCTTATTATCGTCTAAAGTAAATACCATGATCGATGAAGGCTGGGAATTGGCCTTTGTAACCAGCGGTGTTGAAAGTGATGCAGGAAAGGGAGACGGAACCGGAATCTTTATTACTCGTTTTATCTTTAAAAGATTGAAATCATAACAGATTTGGGATCATTTATCCTATACTGTAAAACATAGAATTTATAAAATAAAAAAAACCGTCATGTTTTTAACATGACGGTTTTCTATTATATATGTTCTTTAAGAACTAGTCTTCTTTGACTTCTTCAAAATCTACATCCTGAACATCATCCGCTCCGGCTTCACCAGCTTCTGGCGCTGCTCCTGCATCAGGTCCTGGTTGCGCTCCTCCTGCCTGAGATTCTTGCTGTGCTTTATAAATCTCTTCAGAAGCTGCCTTCCATGCTTCATTGATCTTCTCCATGGCCGCATCGATCAAAGCAAGGTCTTTTGACTCATGTGCTTTTTTCAATTCTTCCAGTGAAGATTCAATCGGTGCTTTCTTATCAGCAGATAGTTTTTCACCAAATTCCTTCAACTGGCTTTCTGTCTGGAATATCATCGCATCAGCTCCATTGATTTTTTCAGCAGTTTCCTTTGCCAATTTATCTGCATCAGCATTTGCTTCTGCATCCGCTTTCATCTTTTGAATATCTTCTTCTGACAATCCTGATGATGCTTCAATACGAATATTATGTTCTTTTCCTGTTCCTTTATCTTTGGCAGAAACATTTATTATACCGTTGGCATCAATATCAAAAGTAACTTCAATCTGAGGAACACCTCTTGGTGCTGGCGGAATACCATCTAAATGGAATCTTCCGATCGTCTTGTTATCAGCAGCCATCGCTCTTTCACCTTGTAACACATGGATTTCAACTGAAGGCTGGTTATCAGCAGCTGTCGAGAAAACCTGAGATTTCTTTGTAGGAATTGTTGTATTTGATTCAATTAGTTTCGTCGCAACGTTCCCCATTGTTTCAATTCCCAACGAAAGAGGTGTTACATCAAGTAACAATACATCTTTCACATCTCCTGTTAAAACACCACCTTGAATAGCAGCACCAATCGCTACAACCTCATCAGGGTTTACACCTTTTGATGGTTTCTTTCCAAAGAACTTTTCTACTTCTTCCTGAATTTTTGGCATTCTTGTTGAACCACCTACTAAAATTACATCATCAATATCCGAAGTGCTAAGATCAGCATCTTTCAATGCAGCACCTACAGGGCTCATTGATCTCTTCACTAATGAATCTGACAATTTTTCAAAATGGGCTCTTGTCAATGTTTTAACAAGGTGCTTAGGTCCTGAAGATGTCGCTGTCACATACGGTAAATTGATCTCCGTTTGTGTACTTGACGATAATTCAATTTTTGCTTTTTCAGCTGCTTCTTTTAAACGTTGAAGTGCCATAGGATCTTTTCTCAAATCCATGTTTTCATCCTTCATGAACTCTTCAGCCAACCAATCGATAATTACCTGGTCAAAATCATCACCACCTAAATGCGTGTCTCCATTTGTAGACAATACTTCAAAAACACCATCACCAATTTCTAATATAGAAATATCAAAAGTACCACCTCCAAGGTCATACACGGCAATCTTTCTGTCTTGTCCTGATTTATCTAAACCATAGGCAAGAGCTGCAGCAGTAGGCTCATTTATAATTCTGCTAACTTTTAAACCTGCAATTTCACCAGCTTCTTTGGTAGCTTGTCTCTGTGCATCGTTAAAATATGCAGGAACTGTCACAACCGCTTCTTTTACTTCTGTACCCAAATAGTCTTCAGCAGTTTTTTTCATTTTCTGCAATACCATTGCTGAAATTTCCTGAGGTGTATACAATCTGCCATCAATATCAACACGTGGTGTGTCGTTATCTCCTTTTACAACTTTATAAGGTACGCGATCTGCCTCCATCTTACATTCAGAATACTTATTCCCCATAAATCTCTTGATAGAATAAACGGTTTTAAGAGGATTTGTAACTGCCTGACGTTTTGCAG
>NZ_JBPCUJ010000068.1:0-15828 GCF_051011215.1 Lutimonas sp. | reverse complement strand
AGATTGGGAATAACAACCACTTTTGTAGACGCCTCAGATGCCTCTAATTTTGAATCAGCTGTTCAGGAGAATACCAGAGCGTTTTTCGTAGAATCCTTAGGAAATCCAAAATTGGATGTATTGGATTTAGAAGCAATATCAGCGCAGGCCAAGAAGGCAAAAGTTCCGTTTATTGTAGATAACACCGTCGCTACGCCTGCACTGTTAAATCCGATAAAACACGGTGCAGATATCGTTATTCATTCTTTGACCAAGTATATAGGAGGTCAGGGAAATTCGTTGGGAGGAGTGATTGTCGATGCAGGAAATTTTGACTGGTCAAACGGTCATTTTCCTGAATTCACAGAGCCTTCCGCAGGATATCATGGTTTGGTATACCACGAAGCACTTGGAAATGCATCCTATACGTTTAAATTAATTCTAGAAGGATTGAGAGATTTTGGAGGAGCCTTAAGCCCTTTCAATGCATTTCAGATCATACAAGGATTGGAAACCTTAAACGTCAGAATTAAACAGCACAGTGAAAATGCATTGGCACTGGCTCAATGGCTGGAAGAAAGAGATGAAGTGGCCTGGGTAAACTACCCTGGCTTAAAAAGCAGTCCCTATAAGTCCTTAGCAGATAAATATTTGCCAAATGGGCAGAGCGGTATTGTAACTTTCGGAATTAAAGGAGGCTTTGAAGCCGCAAAGAAATTTACCGATGCTACAGAAGTCTTCTCTTTACTTGCCAATATTGGTGACACTAAATCTTTGATCATACATCCTGCGAGTACTACGCATCAGCAATTAACGGCTGAACAACAATCGGATGCAGGGGTAGGACAAGATTTGATCAGGCTATCGGTGGGTATTGAAAACATTGAGGATTTAAAGTCGGATCTGGACAACGCATTTAAAAGTTTGTAAAATGAAAGGTTGTCGGTCTATCACATAGGCCGGCAATTTTTGTAAAGGTTTTATTGTATTGCATTGAATAATTATGTTTCTTTGCAAAAAGTTCATTAAAATAGATATTGTTATAAAGAAAGGCGGAGGGAAAGACCCTGTGAAGCCTTAGCAACCCTTTTATATTGATAAAGTCGATTAAAAGAAGGTGCTAAATTCTACCGATTAGGAAAGATAACTCACAAGCATTTGAACATTTACTTTTTCCTTTTTTTATCACAATTTCTTAGAAAACTTAATTAATCTGAAACCATCGATCTGGTTTCAAAACATATTTTATAGTGAAGAAGTTGAATCATTTACATTATATAGAACTAAGCAATTTTACCACGGAATCGGGGTATTTCTATGCTGATTTTGCCTTGTCATACCAGTTGTTTGGTGTAGAGCTTGGTAAGGCACCCGTTGTGTTAGTGAATCATGCCTTGACAGGGAATTCGAATGTGGCAGGAGATGAAGGTTGGTGGAATGAACTGATCGGCTTAGGAAAGTTGATTGATACAAATAAGTATACCGTCATTGCTTTTAATATTCCAGGGAATGGTTTTGATGAAATAGAGGCAAATCGAATAGACAATTATGAAGACTTTAATGCACGAGATATTGCGCGTTTATTTGGATTTGGTCTTGAAAAAATAGGAATCGATAAGCTGTACGCAGCTATCGGGGGATCCTTAGGAGGCAGTATTGCCTGGGAGATGTCTGTTCTGTTTCCGGATTTAATAGATAATCTAATACCGGTTGCCTCAGACTGGAAAGCATCCGACTGGATTTTGGCTCATAATAAAACCCAGCAGCAAATTTTATCGAATTCCAGCAAGCCCGTGCATGATGCCCGAATGATGGCGATGTTGTTTTATCGAACGGCTGATTCTTTTAAAGAAAAATTCAACAGAACAAGAAATGAAGAGCAGGGGAATTTTAATACAGAGAGCTGGTTATTACATCATGGGGAAAAATTAGAGAATCGTTTTTCGTTACCCACCTATAAAATGATGAATCACCTGTTGAGTTCTGTGGATATTACCAGAAATCGAGGAACTTTTAATGAGGTTGCCAGCCAGATCAAATCAAGGGTGTTTCAGGTTGGTGTGGATTCAGATTTTTTCTTTGTACCAAAAGAAAACAAAGAAACGCAGAAGTTGCTTAAAGAAGCTGGTGTGGAAAACAACTATGAAGAAATCAAATCCATTCATGGACACGATGCATTTTTAATTGAATTTGAACAACTTGAAAAGATCTTGAGCCCTGTTTTTAGTCAACCAAAGACCAGGAGTTTAAAAAAGAAAGGTATCAAGGTTCTTAAGTTCGGAGGAAGGTCGCTGGCAAACGGAGATGGTTTGCAAAGAGTTGTTGATATTATTGCTGATAAAGCCAAGGATGAAGAAAACTTTGTAGTGGTGCTCTCAGCGAGAGGATCCTCTACCGATCTCCTGGAGGGAATATTAGAAAAAGCAAAGTCAGGAGAGGATTACAAGGAAGATTTTGAAGCATTTAAAAAATACCAGCTTGTTCCTTCGGCCCAACTCGATTTTACCCATGAGTTTGAACTGTTAGATCAGATCTTTGAAGGCGTGGCACTTTTGGGAGATTACAGTACAAAAATAAAAGACCGTGTTTTGGCACAAGGAGAAGTGCTGTCCGTAAAATTAGTCAGCGCCATTCTAAATGGAAAAGGAATTCCTTCGAAACCAGTCGATTCAAGAGAATTGATTATCACAGACAGTAATTTTGGAGAAGCCCTGGTGATGGAAGATGTTTCTAAGGAAAATGTAAAAAAGCATTTTGCGAAAAACGGACATGAATTACAATTGGTCACAGGTTTTATAGCCTCAAACAGCAAAGGAGAAACGACTACTTTAGGCCGCAACGGCAGTAACTATTCTGCTTCCTTGTTTGCCAATTATTTGGATGCAGCAGAACTCGAGAGCTATACCCATGTGAATGGAATTTATACGGCCAACCCTGATCTGGTTCCCAACGCTCATATGATCGAAGAGCTGACTTTTCAGGAAGCCAATGAACTTGCCAGTTTTGGAGCCAATATTCTGCATGCCAAGACCATTATTCCTTTGGTCGAGAAGAATATTCCTCTGCGTCTGCTTAATACATTTGACACAGAAAATAAAGGAACGCTTATTAAATCGCATGCCACCAAAAAGGGCATACGGTCGGTAACGGTTCAAAACAATGTATCGCTTATTAATTTAGAAGGGCGGGGATTGCTCGGAAAAATCGGAGTAGATGCAAGAATCTTTACGGCCTTGAGCAAAGGAGGTATCAACGTAAGTATTATATCTCAGGGATCCTCTGAAAGAGGCATTGGCTTTGTCGTGGGATCAAATGATGCTCAACTGGCCAAGGAAATTTTGGAACATGAATTTGCCTATGACATTAAAATGAAAGATGTCAACAGGATTTATGTAAAAGACAAGCTTTCCATTGTTTCGATTATTGGTCAGAATCTATCCAATTTTCACAGATCGTATAATGCACTTTCAATTAATAAGATCAATCCTGTATTGATCAATAATACCATCACAGGAGATAATATCTGTCTGGTGCTGGAAGAAAAAGACTTAAACAAGGCTGTAAATGTGATTCACGGTCAGATCTTTGGAGTATCTGCAAATATCAACATAGCGATTTTTGGTGTTGGCCTGGTGGGTGGAACTTTAATCGAGCAAATACTACACAGTAAGGCAGATATTTTAAAAAGAAGAAACATCAACCTTAATATTTTTGCTTTGAGTAATTCAAGGCAATTACTTCTTAATAAAGATGGTATAGACGGGGAATGGAATTCAAAATTGCTGGCAGAAGATACTGCTGGTTTTACCATTAATGACGTTATCGGCTTTGCTAAAAATAACCATTTAGAAAACCTGATTGCCGTAGATAATACAGCCAGCGTAGACTTTATAAAAAATTACATTCCATTGGTTGAGAACGGATTTGATCTGGTCTCATCAAATAAAATCGGGAACACAGTAGATTTCTCTTTTTATAAGGATCTCCGCGCTGCGCTCAAGAGGAATGAAAAGAATTACCTCTATGAAACCAATGTAGGAGCCGGACTTCCACTTGTCGATACAATTAAATTATTGCATCACTCCGGAGAAAACATCACCAGAATCAATGGGGTGTTCTCAGGATCTCTGAGTTATTTATTTAATAATTTCTCGGAACAGGAAAAAGACTTCAGCGTGATTTTACAGGAGGCAGTGGACAAGGGCTTTACGGAACCAGATCCAAGAGAAGACCTCAGTGGAAATGACGTGGCCAGAAAGTTATTGATCCTGGCACGAGAATTAGATCTGGAAAATGAATTCTCGGATGTGGAAATTCAAAATTTAATTCCTGAAAATTTAAGGGAAGGGGAGGCCAAAGATTTTTTAGGCAGGCTGTCAGAACTAAATGATGATTATCAAAAAACCAAAGATGCACAGGAGGAAGACCATGTGTTAAGATACGTAGGTGTTCTTTCCGGAGATCTAAGCAAAAGCAAAGGAGAATTGGAGGTAAAACTCGTTTCCGTTTCCAAAAATAGTTCCTTGGGACAGGTGCAGGGCTCAGATTCAATCTTTGAAATTTATACAGAATCCTATGGGGAGCGCCCGTTGGTTATTCAAGGTGCCGGAGCAGGAGCTAAAGTTACTGCCAGAGGGGTATTTGGAGATATATTAAGATTAACAGAAAAAGCAGTTTAAACAACAGTTAGATGATCTGACTGATTGCTGATAATAAAATTATGACGAAGAAAAGAGAATTTGAAACAGAGGCCATTAGAAATCAAATGCCTCGTTCAGGATTTAGCGAACATACCAGTGCGATGTATGTTACCTCAAGTTTTGTGTTTGATGATGCTGAGGATATGAGGGCTTCCTTTGCAGAAGAAAAGGAGAAGAACATTTACAGTCGTTTTTCAAACCCGAATAATACAGAATTCGTTGATAAAATAGTGGCGATGGAAGGAGCAGAAAGCGGTTATGCCTTTGCTTCAGGAATGGCAGCCATCTTTTCGACCTTTGGAGCGCTATTGAGCAGTGGTGACCATATTTTATCGGCTCGTTCGGTATTTGGTTCAACACATGCCCTTTTCACTAAGTTTTTTCCGAAATGGGGAATCGATACCACCTATTTCAATATCAATGAATCGCAAGATATTGAATCCTTGATTCAGCCTAACACCAAGATCTTATATGCTGAGACACCCACGAATCCGGGACTGGAAGTGATTGATTTGGAATTTTTAGGGAAGGTCTGCAAAAAGCACGGTGTCTTGTTGGTAATTGACAACTGTTTTGCCACGCCTTATCTGCAGCAGCCCATCCGTTTTGGTGCTGATTTGGTAGTACATTCAGCCACTAAATTGATCGATGGTCAGGGACGTGTTCTGGGCGGGGTGACAGTAGGAAAGGCTGAACTAATACGTGAAATATATCTCTTTGCAAGAAATACGGGTCCGTCCTTATCGCCGTTTAATTCATGGATTCTTTCTAAGAGTCTGGAAACTTTAAGTGTCCGGGTAGACAGGCATTGTGAAAATGCCTTGGAAGTTGCGGAATATTTAGAAAAACATGCACAGGTAAACAGTGTCAGATATCCCTTTTTAAAATCACATCCTCAATATGACATCGCTGTAAAGCAAATGAAAAAAGGAGGAA
Source organism: Lutimonas sp. (assembly GCF_051011215.1). Lineage (NCBI taxonomy): Bacteria > Pseudomonadati > Bacteroidota > Flavobacteriia > Flavobacteriales > Flavobacteriaceae > Lutimonas > Lutimonas sp. The sequence goes on along the minus strand of NZ_JBPCUJ010000068.1, from coordinate 10,213 downwards.
ATATTGTGGCTTTTGAAGTAAAGGGAGGCCTTGAAGGAGGTAGAAGTTTTTTGAATAAAATTAAGATGTGTTCGCTGTCAGCCAATTTGGGAGATACCAGAACAATAGTCACGCACCCAGCATCTTCAACGCATAGCAAGTTGTCTGTTGAGGAGCGAAGTGTTGTAGGAATAACAGATGGATTGATTCGGGTATCCGTTGGATTGGAAAATATTTCAGATATTGTGGAGGACTTGTCACAAGCCCTAAACAGTTAAGATTATGGTACTATTTCATTCTAAAAATGATCAATATTATAAAAGAGGAGAAACAAAAAGAAGAAGCGTAGTAAAAGCAATTACCTGGAGAACTCTAGGGACCTTAGACACGATTGTGATATCATATTTCCTGACCGGAGAGATAAAAACAGCCGTATCGATTGGGGGTATAGAGATCTTCACAAAAATGTTCCTGTATTTTTTTCACGAAAGAACCTGGAACATGATTAAATGGGGAAAACGAGGAATATGAAAGAAACATTAGATAAAATATTAAAAGAGCGCATCATGGTTTTGGATGGTGCCATGGGTACGATGATACAAGCCTATAAGTTCGAGGAAGAAGACTATAGAGGCGAGCGGTTTAAGGATTATGAGATCCTTTTAAAAGGGAATAATGACCTCTTGTCGTTAACACAACCCGAAGCCATCAAAGAAATTCACCGCAAATATTTTGAGGTGGGTGCAGATATTGTAGAAACCAATACCTTTTCAGGAACCACTATTGCCATGGCAGATTATGCCATGGAAGATCTGGTATATGAACTTAACTATGAATCAGCAAGACTGGCCAAAGAAGTGGCAGAAGAATTTACCAAAAAAGAGCCGCATAAACCAAGATTTGTGGCTGGTTCTATGGGACCTACCAATAAAACGGCCAGCATGTCACCTGATGTGAATGATCCGGGTTTCAGGGCCATTACTTTTGATGAGTTGAGACTTGCTTACAAGCAACAAGCAGAGGCTTTGTTAGACGGAGGAGCAGACCTTCTTTTGGTAGAAACAGTATTTGACACGCTCAATGCCAAAGCAGCCTTATTTGCTATTGAAGAGATCAAAGTCGAAAGAGAGATAGATGTTCCGATCATGTTGAGCGGTACCATTACGGATGCCAGCGGAAGAACCTTGTCGGGACAAACCGCAGAAGCTTTTTTGATTTCTGTGGCTCATATACCATTGTTTACAATCGGGTTTAACTGCGCCTTGGGAGCCAACTTATTACAACCGCATCTGGAAGCGATATCACCGAAAACGGATTTTGCCATTTCGGCGCACCCCAATGCAGGTTTGCCGAATGCCTTTGGTGAATACGATGAAACGCCTGAACAAATGGCCGATCAGATTGAGGATTATATGAAACGGAATTTGGTCAACATCATTGGAGGTTGTTGTGGAACAACCCCAGAACATATAAAAGCAATTGCAGATGTGGCTGCCAGATATCAGCCAAGAAAGCACTCTATGGTATCATAATTATGGTATTAGAAGTGGCCATATTAGAAGTAAAAGATGGGCTTTCGGAAGATTTCGAAATGAATTTTGCCATCGCAGAAAGAATTATAGCCTCACAACGAGGTTATATTTCACATGAATTAAAAAAGTGCCTTGAGCAAAACAACAAGTATTTGCTCCTGGTGAATTGGGAAAGTGTTGAGGATCATGAAATCGGATTTAGAGGTTCAGCGTCCTATCAGGAATGGAAGCAGTTATTGCATCATTTTTATGAACCTTTTCCGGTTGTAGAACATTATCAATAGAGAATGAAAACAGAAGATAAAAGATATTTACACCTGTCTGGACTCGAGCCTTTAGTGCTCAATGAGAACAGTAATTTCATCAATGTAGGTGAGCGAACGAATGTTGCGGGATCGAAAAAATTTTTACGATTAATCAAAGAAGAGCAATTTGATGAGGCGCTGGATGTTGCACGGCATCAGGTAGACGGAGGGGCGCAGATCATTGATATCAATATGGATGATGGACTTATTGACGGAAAGGAAGCCATGGTCAGGTTTATGAATTTGATCGCTGCTGAACCGGATATTTGCCGTGTTCCGATTATGATCGACAGTTCTAAATGGGAGATCATAGAGGCAGGTTTGCAGGTGGCACAAGGAAAGTGTGTGGTCAATTCCATTTCTCTGAAAGAAGGAGAAGAAAAATTCATCTGGGAAGCAACCCGAATTAAAAGATATGGAGCAGCCGTCATTGTGATGGCTTTTGACGAGGTAGGACAGGCAGATAATTATGACAGGCGAATAGAAATTGCCAAACGATCCTATGATGTTTTGGTCAATAAAGTAGGCTTCGCCAGTGAAGATATTATTTTCGATTTAAATATTTTTCCTGTGGCAACCGGGATGGAAGAACATCGACTCAATGCCATTGACTTTATAGAAGCGACAAGATGGGTTAGAGAAAATCTACCAAATGTGAATGTCAGTGGAGGGGTTAGTAATGTTTCCTTTTCTTTTAGAGGGAACAACGTGGTAAGAGAGGCGATGCATTCTGTGTTTTTGTACTATGCTATTAAGGCAGGGATGAATATCGGAATCGTAAACCCGGCCATGCTGGAAGTTTATGATGAAATTCCTAAAGATTTATTAGAACATGTTGAAGATGTAATCTTAAACAGAAGGGAGGATGCCACAGAAAGATTGCTCGATTTTGCTCAGACAGTGAAAGGGAGCAAGAAGGTTGAGGTTGCCAATCAGGAATGGAGAAATGAGCCGGTTCAGGAAAGAATTACCCATGCCTTGGTAAAGGGGATAGATGCTTTTATCGTAGAGGATGTAGAAGAAGCAAGATTGGCTGTTGATAAACCCATTGAGGTCATCGAAGGTCATTTGATGAATGGAATGAATGTGGTAGGAGACCTGTTTGGATCCGGAAAGATGTTTTTACCACAGGTGGTTAAATCCGCAAGGGTGATGAAAAAAGCAGTGGCGTATCTAAACCCATTTATAGAAGAAGAAAAAGGGGAGACCCAGAGGTCATTAGGGAAGGTTTTGATGGCTACGGTAAAAGGAGATGTACATGATATCGGAAAGAATATTGTGAGTGTTGTGTTAGGATGTAACAATTATGAGATCGTAGATTTAGGGGTGATGGTACCTCCGGAGAAAATTATCGATACCGCGATCAAAGAAAACGTCGATGCCATTGGTTTGTCAGGTTTAATCACACCTTCACTCGATGAAATGGTCTATCTGGCCAAAGAAATGGAGAGACAGAATCTGAATATTCCCTTGTTGATTGGTGGAGCTACCACTTCTAAGGCGCATACAGTTGTAAAGATAGATACAGAATACAAAAATGCGGTAGTGCATGTAAATGATGCCTCAAGAGCTGTAACGGTAGTCGGCGATTTGCTGAATAAAAAAACAGCCAATGAGTATGTGGTTAATTTGAAAAAGGACTACGAGTCGTTCAGGGAAAAATTTCTAAAGAGAGGAAAAACCAAGCGTTATGTATCCATAGAAGATGCCAGGGCCAATAAATATAAGGTTGATTGGAAAAAGTCTGAGATCAAAAAGCCCGCAGAAATGGGTGTTCAGGCTCTTCAGCAAATCAGTTTAAAGCAATTGCTTCCTTTTATAGATTGGCAGCCCTTCTTTATTTCATGGGATCTTCATGGAAAGTTTCCAAAAATATTGGAGGATGAATTGGTAGGAGAGCAGGCTACACAATTGTATGAAGATGCTCAAAAAATGATCGAGAAAATCATCGCTAAACAGTTGTTTAAAGCCAAAGGAATTTTTGGTCTGTTTGAGGCAAATACGGTAGATGAGGATGATATAAAAATATCAAAGAACAAAAAGGAGATCGCCAGATTCAGAACTCTTAGACAGCAGTTGCATAAAAAAGAAGGAGTGCCGAATTATGCCTTGTCAGATTTTATTGCCCCGGAATCGGAGCAACAAGATTATATGGGCGCTTTCTGTGTGGCAATATTTGGAGCCGATGAATTGGCACAAAAATTCAAAGAAGAGCACGATGATTACAATGCCATTATGGTACAGGCAATAGCCGATAGATTTGCCGAGGCATTTGCAGAGTATTTACACCAGCAGGTAAGAACAAAACACTGGGGATATGCAACGAATGAAAACTTAAAGAATGAGGAGCTGATCAAGGAGGCCTATAAAGGCATCAGACCGGCACCGGGCTATCCGGCTTGTCCCGATCATTTAGAGAAAGATACGATTTGGGATCTTTTGGATGTTGAAAAAATAATTGGCGTAAAATTAACCGAAAGTAAGGCGATGTGGCCGGGAGCAGCAGTTTCCGGATATTATTTTGCCAACCCTGAGTCAAAGTATTTTGGTTTGGGTAAAGTGACGCTAGACCAGGTTGATGATTATGCAAATCGTAAAGGAATTTCAAAAGAGATGGCCATGAAATGGTTGCAACCGAATTTATCAGTCTAATAAAGAAAATTAACTACCGGCCTTGCTGTGAAAAGTGCCATAAAAAGAACTCATGAAAGTTACAGAACATATTAAAAATGCCAAGGGAAAAACCTTGTTTTCCTTTGAAATAGTACCACCACAAAAAGGACAGAATATCCAGAAACTCTATGATAATGTGGCGCCTTTAATGGAGTTTAAACCTCCCTTTATTGATGTGACTACTTCTCGTGAAGAGCATGTTTATATTAAAAAAGACGGTGGTCTTTTAGAAAGAAAGGTGACCAGAATGAGACCGGGAACGGTAGGGATCTGCGCTTCTTTGATGCACAAATTCAAGGTAGATACAGTACCTCATGTACTATGCGGAGGTTTTACCAAGGAAGAAACAGAATATGTACTGGTGGATTGTCATTATTTAGGAATTGACAATGTAATGGCTCTTAGAGGAGATGCCATGAAAGATGAGTCGTATTTTATTCCCAAGAATGAGGGGAATCATTATGCATCAGATCTGGTAAAACAGATCAGTGAACTGAATAAAGGTATTTATTTACATGATATTATAGAGAGTACCTACAAGGCAGACTTTTGTATTGGTGTGGCAGGCTATCCTGAAAAGCATATGGAATCCCCCAGCATGCAGGCAGATTTAAGACGTTTAAAACAAAAAGTGGATGCAGGTGCCGAGTATGTGGTTACGCAAATGTTTTTTGACAATCAAAAGTATTTTGCCTTTGTGGAAGCGGCGAAAGAAATTGGAATCAATGTTCCAATCATTCCGGGAATCAAACCCATTGCCGTGCAAAGACACTTGAGTGTTTTACCTCAGGTATTTAGTCTTGACTTGCCAGATGCCTTGGTAAGCGCTGTAGAAAAATGTAAGAACAATGTTGAAATCAGGCAGGTAGGGGTTGAATGGGCCATTCAGCAGTCAAAAGAACTGGTGGCAGCCGGAGTCCCTGTACTTCATTACTATTCCATGGGTAAATCTGATAATATTAAAAAGATTGCCTCAACGGTTTTTTAGGTGTAAAATTTTGTTATTTGAATGCTTTAGAATTTTCCATGAAAATACTATCTTCACGGGCGATCCCCAAAATTCAAAATAATGAAATTAAAAAGACTATTTATTACCTTATTGTTTTTGACCACAGCCATGGGCTGGTCACAGACCAAACTTGTTGAGAAAGTCAGTAGAACTGCTGATGAACTTGTTATTCCTTATGAAAAGTACATTCTAAGTAACGGCCTCACCCTTGTGATCCATGAAGATCATTCGGACCCCTTGGTGCATGTTGATGTCACATACCATGTAGGTTCGGCCAGAGAAGAATTACAAAAATCCGGATTTGCTCATTTCTTTGAGCATATGATGTTCCAGGGATCTGAAAACATTGCAGATGAAGAACATTTTAAACTGATTTCCAATGCCGGAGGGACCCTCAATGGAACGACCAATCGAGACAGAACCAATTATTTCGAAACGGCCCCCAGCAATCAATTAGAGTTGATGTTGTGGATGGAAGCGGACCGAATGGGATTTTTCCTGGATGCGGTAACACAGGAAAAATTTGAAGTTCAGCGTGCCACTGTAAAGAATGAGAAGGGACAGAATTATGACAACAGACCTTATGGACAGCGCAGCGAAATCAATGCTGCCAGTTTATACCCATACGGGCATCCCTACTCCTGGTTAACCATTGGAAAATTAGAAGATCTGGACAGGGTAGAACTTGACGATCTGAAAAAATTCTTCCTGCGCTGGTACGGACCCAATAACGCAACCTTAACCGTGGGTGGTGACGTAAATCCTAAGGAAGTAGTGAAAATGGTGGAGAAGTATTATGGCGTGATTCCAGCAGGACCAGATGTACAGCCTATGAAGCTTGATCCGGTTGTTTTGGACAATAACAGATACGTATCCTATGTAGATAAAAATGTACGATTTCCTGGTGTGTTCTTAACCTTTCCTACAGTGGGAAGACATCATCCGGATGAGGCTCCTTTAGACTGTTTGGCAGATATTTTGGGGAATGGACAGAGTTCCTTTTTGTTTCAGAAATTTGTAGAAAGTAAAAAAGCGGTGCAGGCTGTGAGTCAGCATCCATGTAGTGAACTGGCAGGAGAATTTTCAATTATCGTACTTCCTTATCCCGGAGCAAATCTGGCAGATTTTGAAAAAGAAATTGTACAGGTCCTTGAAGAATTTGAAGAGGCCGGTGTAAGTGACGAGGATGTTGAGAAGTTTAAAGTGACCATGGAATCCGGCTTTATCAACGGACTGGCCAGTGTAAGTGGTAAAGTAACTCAGTTAGCGAGTTACCAGACCTTTTTGGATAATCCGAATGCCATCATTGGCGATTTAAAAAGATACCAGGATGTGACCAAAGAGGATGTCCTTAGAGTCTACAATAAATATATCAAAGGAAAACCATCAGTGGTGTTAAGCGTACTACCAGACGATGGAACCGCAGCTGTGGCAGCAAATAACTTTACGCCTCAGACCGAAGGAAAAAATCCATTTCCAACCACAGATTATAGCGGCTTAACCTACAAACGCCCTGAAGGAGACACGTTTGATAGAAGTAAGAGACCGGTTCCGGGAGCTTCACCATTGGTTCCTGTTCCTGAATTTTGGTCAGAGAATATGGACAATGGTGTGAAGATCATTGGAACAGCTTCTAACGAAGTTCCTGTCGTCGCACTTCGTTTGAGTATTAATGGCGGACATAGAATGGACATGTATACGCCGGAAAAATCCGGATTAGCAGTGTTAACTGCTTCTATGATGAATGAGTCGACCGAGAATTACAGTGCGGCAGATATTCAGGAGGAACTGCGTAAAATAGGAAGTAGTCTTAGCGTAAGTGCCAATGACTCAAAAACCGTGATCAGTATCAATTCTTTGAAAAAGAATGTGGGCAGAACCATGGAGATTTTAGAAGAGGTTTTGTACAGACCTAAATTTACTGAAGTGGATTATGAAAGGGTTAAAAAACAACAACTGGAAGGATTAATTTCTCAGCAAAAAGATGCGGCAGCAACAGCCTCGAATGTTTACAGAAGGTTGCTCTATGGCGATGATCATATATATTCTGTGCCAAGTCAGGGAATAGAAGAATCTGTGAATCGTATTTCCTTGGAGGACGTAAAGAGCTTTTATGCGAAGTATTATGCTCCTGAACTATCGGAAGTTGTGGTGGTAGGAGATATTTCTCAAAAAGAAGTGATGGATGGTCTTCAGTTCCTGGAAAAGTGGGAGACGAAGTCGGCTCAGATCCCTGAGATGCCTAAAGTGAAAGAACAGGATAAGACAAAAATATACCTGATCGATAAAAAAGAGGCACCACAGTCAGAGATCAGAATCGGATATGTGACCAATATGTCATACGATGCTACTGGAGACTATTTTAAGTCTTATTTGATGAACTATGCCTTGGGAGGTGCATTTAACAGTAGAATCAATCTGAATTTACGAGAAGACAAGGGATGGACCTACGGGGCTTTCTCTTATTTTAATTCAGATGATGATCCAGGTCCGTTTACTGCACAAGCAGGTGTTAAAGCGGAAGCAACAGCAGGTGCCGTTTCTGAATTTATGAAAGAACTCACCAATTATAAAAATGATGGAATTTCGGACGAGGAATTAGCCTTTATGCGTAATTCAATAGGCCAGCGTGATGCACGAAGTTATGAGACGCCAGGACAGAAGGCAAGTTTTTTAAGCCGAATAGTGCACTATGATCTGGATAAGGAATATGTGGAAGAGCAGACAAAAATTATCAAAGAAATTTCCAAGGATAAAATCAATACCTTGGCTGATCAGGCCCTACAGATCGATACTATGAATATTGTGGTAGTTGGAGACAAGGACAGTAATATAGATGCCTTAAACGAACTGGGCTACGAAATTGTAGAGCTCAATGAAAAAGGGGAAGTGCTGGAAAGTGATAATAAAGAGATCAAAGAATAAGACGACTTTAACTGATTGAAAAAAAGCACCCGAACGGGTGCTTTTTGTTTTTAGATCTGTCAGCATTTTGATCTTAGTACGTCATATTTGATAAGAAGATCATTATTTTAAATAGTGTTATAAGAAAAATAGATTTTCAAATGATTATTGGAGGCAAATAATTTCTTATTTTTGCCAAGTAAATCAAGAAACAAAATAAATAAACAATAAAATTATGGCAATAGAAGTAACAGATGCTAATTTTGAGGAAGTTGTATTAAATTCAGATAAGCCAGTATTGGTTGATTTTTGGGCAGCTTGGTGTGGACCATGTAGAATGTTAGCTCCCATCGTTGAGGAATTAGACAAAGATTTTGATAGCAAAGCGAAGATTGTGAAGGTTGATGTTGATGCGCATCAGGAGTTTGCTGCCAAGTATGGTGTTAGAAATATCCCAACGGTATTACTTTTTAAAGGAGGTGAAGTAGCTGACAAACAAGTGGGTGTTGCTCCAAAGAATGTATATACTGAAAAATTGAATGCTCTTTTGTAAAAAAGACTTTTTAATAGAATATAAAAGGTTTGATCGTACGGGTCAAACCTTTTTTGTTTTCACTACTTTTGATGTATGAAGGATGTTGATTTAAGTCAATTGAATGCGGTTCCGAACATTGAGCTACTTGCTAAACAGGTAGTGGAAGGGTTTATCACGGGTATGCATAAAAGTCCGTTTCATGGTTTCTCTGTTGAATTTGCAGAACATCGATTGTACAACAAAGGAGAAAGTACCCGACACATCGATTGGAAACTCTTTGCAAAATCAGAGAAGCTCTTTGTAAAGCGCTATGAAGAAGAGACCAATTTAAGAAGCCATATCATCATCGATAATTCAGCTTCCATGCATTTTCCTGAAGTCAATGACCTTCGCGTAGATTCCTTCAATAAAATAGGCTTTTCCGTGCTGGCTACAGCAGCTCTCATGGAGATTCTAAAAAGGCAGCGAGATGCCTTCGGACTCAGTATATATGCCCAGGAAAGTGAGTATTTTGCGCCGGCCAAGGGAAATGAGAAACACCGAAGAATGTTGCTCAACCAACTTGAAAGAGTCGTTTTAACGGGTTCTGAAAGCAATACAGATACGTATAAGGTATTGCATCAGATCGCGGAGAAAATACACCGACGCTCCTTGATTTTCTTGTTTACAGACATGTTTCAATCGGATAAGAATGAGGATGAATTGTTTGCAGCTTTACGTCACTTAAAATACAACAAACACGAGGTGGTTTTGTTCCATACGTATGATGGAAAGCTGGAATTGAATTTTGATTTCGACGATTTGCCCAGAAAATACGTGGATGTAGAAACGGGAGAGCAAATAAATCTTTTTGCGGGAAATATGAAGCAAGCCTATCGTTTAAAAGTAGAGGAATACTTTAAGCGCCTCAAATACAAGTGTATGCAGTATAAAATAGAGTATGTTCCTGTTGATATACATGAAGGATTTGACCAAATATTGACGACGTATATGGTAAGAAGGAGTAAATTTATTTAAAAAAAAACGATTTCCTTTTGACAAATCAAAAAACAGATTTATATTTGCACCTGCTTAGCAATAAGCGACGCTAATAAGCAACGGTTTGGTAGTTCAGTTGGTTAGAATACCTGCCTGTCACGCAGGGGGTCGCGGGTTCGAGTCCCGTCCAGACCGCAACTTTTTTAAGAAACAATAGTTGTGTTGTTAACAGTAAATCGCTAAGATTTATATAGTTAGCTAATGAAAAACTTCAGTCTCACTGAGGTTTTTTTGTTTT
>NZ_JBPCUJ010000067.1:0-32081 GCF_051011215.1 Lutimonas sp. | reverse complement strand
CGTTGTTTCCAACCATTGCTCTCTTGCCCGTTAACTCACATACTCTTGACATTTCCTGACTGTTTTAATTCTTATTTCAAAACGAGGTGCAAAATTAAATATTCTTTCCTAATCTCACAAACTATTTGTGTTGTTTTTTAAAATTTCTTTTCTAAGAAGTTCCAGCGCCTTCACTGAAGCCCTTTCTATGACCTTTACTCTTGGTGTCCCAAAGAAAAACTCATTCGCATAAACGCCTGAAGAACTGGCTATTGCAATAAAAACAACCCCTACTGTTTTATCTGTATCATCCGTTGTTGGACCAGCATTGCCAGTGGTAGCTATAGCATAATCTGTTCCAAATAATTCTCTGCTATTTAAAGCCATTTCTATAGCAACTTCCTGACTTACCACGGAATGAGTTTGGATTGTTTCTGCTGAAACGTTCAGCTGGGCTTGTTTCACCTCTTTACTATATGCCACAATAGCGCCTTTAAGAAATTCAGAAGCACCTGAAATACCAGTGATCATTTTGGCAATATTTCCTCCTGTACAGCTCTCGGCAATGCTCAGGCTTTGATTGCTGGCCCTCAAAAGTTCATTGACAGACCTTTCAATAGAAGTATCATCTTCTTCTCCCACATATATATCCTTGACCAGTTTTTTTAATCGAAGCACTTCTGCGTCTAAGGATGACGCTAATTCCAACTCTGTAAGTCCCTTGGCGGTGAGTCTCAGTCGAACCCGTCCATAAGAAGGCAAATAAGCAAGTTTAATATTTGCCGGTAAATCATTTTCAAAATCACTCAGTCTTTCCGCCACCCTGCTTTCGCCCAATCCATAGGTATGCAATGTTTTATGCAAAATAAAAGGTAACTTATAATTCTCGCGTAATTTTGGTAACACAGAGGCCGTCATCAAGCCTTTCATTTCATTTGGTACACCTGGTAAAGACACAAATACCTTTTTATTTTTCTCAAACCACATTCCGGAGGCAGTTCCTAATTGATTCTTTAATATGCATGCTTTTTCAGGAAGCATGGCCTGTTGCAGGTCCATCTCAGTGAATTTATATTTAATTCTCCCAAACAAATATTTGATATGATTTTCAATTTCTTCATTCCGAACCAACGTATCATCAAAATATTCGGTCATTGTTAATTTGGTGATATCATCCTTTGTCGGCCCCAGACCTCCTGTCAAAATAACGATGTCTGCATTTTTTTCAGCCTCTTCCATGGCTTTCAATATATGTGACTTATCATCTTGAATAGAAGTAATCTGAAATACAGAAACCCCAATTTCATTCAACCTTTTTCCCAACCATTGAGAATTTGTGTCTACAATTTGACCTATTAAAATCTCATCTCCAATGGTTATTATTTCTGCCTGCATTCGTTTCTGTTTATTGCGAAACAAATATAGTCATTGACAGGTACATCATTTTTAAAAAGAACTATTAAATCTGATCCAGCGTTAAAGGCTTTATTCCTGCTTCGTATTTAATTTATATATTTATGCGCTAAAATCTAAAATAATACAATGAAAAAATCAATACTATGCATGCTCATGATTTCTTTGGGCTTAAATGTAAACGCACAAACAGATGCAGAAATGGTCCGCTCTACAGTGGTTAAAAGTGACATTGAAAGTCATATTTATTTTCTTGCCTCAGACGAGTTAAAAGGAAGGCAAACTGGTTCAGATGAATTAAAAATTGCTGCTTCTTATCTTGCAAATCACCTGCGTAAATACGGTGTAAAACCTGCAGGAGATAATGATACGTATTACCAAAATGTACCTTTCGAAAAAGTAAGTGCTCCTGCATCTATTCATTTCAAAGCCAATGATTTTTCAAGCGAGAAGTTTTTAGCGATGTCTGTAAAAAACATAGACTTCAACGGAGACGCTGTTTACCTTGGTTATGGTACCAAAGAAGATTTTGCTGCCACGGACGTTAAAGGCAAACTGATAATCGTGAAAGCAGGAACTGCAGAAACCAAAGACATGAGGTCTCAATACAGGGCAGGCAGGGCAAAAAAAGAAATGGCTCAAGCTGCTGAAGCCGCAGGTTTAGTTGAATTAGTGGAAGTGGATGAAAATCTATGGTCAAGGTATGCCCATTATTTCAATGAAGACAAAACTGGTTTAAAGAATCCTGAAAAAGATGAGAAATTTCTTCATATATGGATAGGAGACAAAGGGCTCACTGGTGCAGCCTCAATCGAAAGTGCAAAAAATCTAGATGTTGAATTAAAGATAGAAGGCATTACATCAGAAGAATTTTTTTCTCGAAATGTAGTGGGTTATTTAGAAGGTACAGATCCGAAACTTAAAGATGAGTTCATTATTTATTCTGCCCATTACGATCATATTGGAATTGGTAAACCTGATGCTCAAAACGATTCCATTTATAACGGTGCAAGAGACAATGCGGTAGGTACTGTAACAGTGTTAAGTGCTGCAGAAAACCTTGGCAAATATCCAACGAAACGTTCTTCTTTATTCATCTTGTTTACAGGTGAGGAAAAAGGATTATTGGGTAGTAAATATTATGCTGAGAATCCAGTAATGCCACTTCATAATATGGTTTACTGCTTTAACAGTGACAACGGAGGGTATAATGATACTTCAAAAGTGACCATTTTTGGCTTGAATAGAACTACTGTAGCACCACATATTATAGCTGGCGCCAAAGAATTTGGTCTTGAAGTTATTGATGATCCCGCACCGGAGCAGAACTTATTTGACAGATCTGATAATGTGAATTTTGCTAAAAAAGGAGTACCTGCACCCACATATAGTATGGGATTCACTGCCTTTGATGAAGAAATAAACAAAACATATCATCAGACTGCGGATAACCCGGAAACAGTTGATTTTGATTATCTGGAAAAATTCTTTAGATCTTATGTGCTTAGCTGTAGAATGATCTCAAACGATCCGGTAACTCCATTTTGGACGGAAGGAGATAAATATTATGATGCTGGAGTAGAACTTTACAAAGAAAAGACGGAAGAAGCTTCTGTATTGGATTAATCCAAATTTTTCGTAAATTCATAGGGCTAAAAAAACAGTGTTTTTTTAGCCCTATGAATTTTTAGGAGGAACCTAATTCTCCAATATTCATAGGATTTATGAACCCAAACCAAATCCCATGAAAAAACTATTGTTACTTTTTTTAATTTTAGGTGTTAATCTGCCAACCCAAGGGCAGGAATTACTTGTAAAAAGGTATGACGCCAACTACAACGAAATTAGTATAGATACATTTATGCTAGGTGATCTGATAATCATCGGTCACGCAAAAAAAGGAAAAAACCCCCACTATTTTCAAGGGAAAATTACAGGCATTTTTAAAGATCGAGGAGTCGTTCGAGTTTTTGATTACGCCAGAAGCACAAGGTTTATGCCTATTGCCGGAAAGAAAATTCCTGTCGATAATATTATCGCTGTAGGAAGACCGGATGAGAAAAAAATGAAAGGTCGACAGACCAGGGCTATTGCCGCAACCGCTGGTCAGTTTTTAGGCTCAGCTGTAGGTGGAGATGCCGGTGACATCATTTTTTGGGGCTCAACTGCAGGAAATGTAGTGTCTGATTTTGTCTCGAGAGAAAAACTAAGTACTGAACGAATTAAATGTGAAATTTTTGAATTTTAAAACTATGAAACTATATAAGACTCCTATTTTAATACTTTTTATCTCTTTCCTTTTTATTAGTTGTGGAAAAGAGAAAAAAGAAGATAAAACAACACCGGAAGTAGCAGAATCAGCACATCAATGGACTGAAAAAAACATGTTAGAATTTGAAAGAAACTGTGTTGGATTTCTGGAATCTGAAGATGTAAAAAATGCAAAAATTTATTGTGACTGCCTCTTAAAATCATCTATTGAGGCCTATCCCGACGCACAGGTTGCTATGGAACTTGAGCAAAATCAAATTGTTGAATTATTTGTTAATTCGAAGTGTATAGACGATTTATTGTTGATAAAAATTGAAGATCCCTGGACCGAAGATGTTGAAAAACTCTTTCTCGATCATTGTAAAAAAGCTCAAAAAGAAAAAGGTGCTACAGATGAAAAAGCAAACAGTTATTGCGATTGTGCCTTAGGTGAGATAAAAGAAATAGTCCCTAATCCGCAGCATGTTATGGCATTGACTGAAGAAGAGTTAGCGCATATATTAGAAAAGTGTAAATAGTAAGAATTTTTATTGAAAACAATCAATAACCCCCGAAAATAAATAATTATGAAAGTAAATGCATTTGCCGTACAAGAACCCAAAGGAAAACTAGAATCCTACTCTTATGAGTTAGGAGATTTAGGAGCAGAAGAAGTTGATATTAAAGTTTCTCATTGTGGAATCTGCCATTCAGATCTAAGCATGATCAATAACGAATGGGGCATGACCATCTACCCCCTTGTGCCGGGTCATGAGATAATAGGTGAAGTCATCAACGCAGGTCCAGCTGTAAAAAATCTGAAAGTGGGTGATAAGGTAGGCCTGGGTTGGCTGTCTGCTTCCTGTATGAGCTGCTCTGAATGCATGGATGGTTCTCAACATCTATGCTCAAACAATGAAGCGACCATCGTCGGAAGACATGGCGGGTTTGCAGATAAAGTAAGAGGTCATTGGTCCTGGGCGATTCCACTACCAGATAAAATTGATCTGGCAAAAGCAGGACCACTCCTTTGTGGTGGCATTACCGTATTTAATCCCATTATTCTTGCAGGAGTAAAACCAACAGATGCGGTTGGTGTTATTGGTATTGGCGGCTTAGGGCATATGGCCCTGAAATTTTTAAAACATTGGGGCTGTGAGGTTATTGCTTTTAGCTCTAATCCTGATAAAAAAGATGAAATACTTGCTATGGGAGCTTCGAAGGTGGTTAATTCACGTTCTCCGGAAGAGCTTGCCAGCATTGCAGGAACACTCAGTTTTATATTAAATACAACCAATGTAACACTCGATTGGAATTCTTATCTGACCTGTTTAAAACCCAAAGGGAAATTTCACACGGTTGGAGCCGTTTTAGAACCGATGGCTATTCCGGCTTTTTCTTTAATTATGGGAGAAAAATCAGTTGGAGGCAGCCCCATTGGAAGTCCAGAATTGACAAAGACCATGCTCGATTTTTGTGTACGGCATGACATTTATCCAACAGTGGAAGAATTCCCAATGGAAAAAGTGAATGAAGCCATGACCCACCTAGAAGAAGGAAAGGCGAGGTTTAGAATTGTCTTAAAAAACTAAATAATAAAGGTGAATGAGAGATCATTCACCTTTATTTACCATTCTTTATAGGGGTTTTTCGCCAAGCTTGAATTGTAGTATTTTACAATTCCAGTTACTTCTTTCCCTAACCATTCCGGTTTTTCAAATTCTTCAAACTCATTGGCCAATTCTATTTCGGCCAGCACGAGCCCCTGATTTTCAAGAGCAAATACATCTATTTCATAGGTGTGTACTCCTACTTTGACATAATAGCGTTCCTTGTCTATCATTCCTGTTTCGCACAAGGCCAGCAAATCAACAGCTTCGCTTTTTGAAATCTCTTTTTCCCATTCAAATCGAGTGGTTCCTGACGTGTTCCCAATTCCTTTAACCGTGATAAAACCACTTTCCGAAATCAATCGAATACGAACCGTTCTTTCAGGCACAGAAGAGAGAAAGCCTTGAACAATGCGTTCTTTTTTATATGCCTCTTTGATAAACTGATCATTGCGGAGTAGAAACTTCCGCTCTATCTCTAACTGGTCCAACTATTATTTAATTTTAATATGAAACATTTCTCTTCCCTCCAAGGTTCCCAGCAATGTGTCGTTTGCCGCTACCCTTCCAACTCCCGCCGGAGTTCCTGTAAAAATAACATCTCCTATTTTTAGGGTAAAAAACTGGGAGACATAGGCAATCAACTCATCAATTTTCCACAACATATGCGAAGAGTCCCCATCCTGAACGACGGTGCCATTTTTGATCAATTGAAATTTCAAGGCCGAAAGATCAAATTCCTTTTTGTTATAATACTTCCCAATAACCGCACTGCCATCAAAAGCTTTTGCTTTTTCCCAGGGAAGCCCTTTTTCTTTTAAAGTTTGTTGAAGATCTCTGGCGGTAAAGTCAATTCCAAGACCTATTTCTTCATAATATTTATGCGCAAATTTTTGATCGATAAACTTCCCAATCTTATTGATTTTTACCAAAACCTCCACTTCATAATGAATGTCTTGAGAAAAAGGAGGAATAATAAATGGATTCTTTTTTAATAAAACCGCTGAATCCGGCTTCATAAAAACAACAGGTTCTGCCGGCCTTTCATTGGCAAGTTCTTCTATGTGTTTGGCATAATTTCTACCAATACAGATTATTTTCATACGCTTTTATCTTTTCTAATTTTATCACTCCCCTGCCTCAGGGAAAACAATAGCTCTGTTATCCGAAACAATTATTTGATTCTGAAGATGCCACTTAACGGCCTTGGCAAGTACAAGTCGTTCAATATCCGCTCCAATCCTTTTAAGTGTCTTTGTAGTACTCTCATGAGTGACTCTTTCAACACCCTGTTCAATAATTGGCCCTTCATCCAGATCTACTGTCGCATAATGAGCTGTTGCCCCAATCAACTTTACGCCTCTTTCATAGGCCCTTTGATAAGGGTTTGCTCCTTGAAAAGCAGGTAAAAAAGAATGATGAATATTGATGATTCTCTGTGGGTACTTATTGATGAAATCCTCTGAAAGTATTTGCATATAACGGGCCATGACAATTAAATCAATGTCATATTTTTCTAAAAGTGCCACAACTTCTCCCTCTTGCTTTGACTTATCCGTTTTAACAACCGCTAAATGAAAATATGGAATTCCAAACATTTCCGATATATTTCGAAGTTTGTCATGATTACTAATGATCATCTCCACGGAACAATTTAAATCACCTTCACGTTGTCTTTCCAGTAGGTCATACAAACAATGACTGGTATGCGACACCATTATGGCGACCTTTTTTTTATCACTTTCATAATTGATAGACCAATTAATTCCCAACACCTGAGACAAAGCTTCAAACTGACTTTCAAGATCTGCCTTTGAAAGCGCGACCTCTTCTGCGCTCACATGGATACGCATAAAGTACTTATTCTCAGCTTTATTCACGTGCTGCTGACAACTGAGAATATTAAAGCCCTGTTTAAAAAAAAAGCCTGTTATTTTAGCTACCAACCCTTTTTGGTCTTCACATTGAATGAGTACCGTAATTTTCTGATTTTTCATTTGATTCTGTGAGCTACTAAGGGATCCATTTTTTTTCAAAATTAGGTTTCCTTTTTTCCAAAAAGGCATCCCGTCCTTCTTTTGCTTCGTCGGTCATATAAGCTAATCTGGTGGCTTCTCCGGCAAACACCTGTTGTCCGACCATCCCATCGTCTGTAAGGTTCATAGCAAACTTCAACATCTTAATAGATGTTGGTGATTTGGCCAGAATTTCCTGCCCCCATTCGTAGGCTGTATTTTCCAGTTCCTCATGAGGAATAACCGCATTGACCATACCCATTTCATAGGCTTCCTGCGCTGAATAGTTTCTTCCAAGGAAAAATATTTCCCGTGCTTTTTTCTGACCTACCATTTTGGCCAAATAAGCAGACCCATAGCCACCATCAAAACTCGTTACATCGGCATCTGTCTGTTTAAATATTGCATGTTCCTTGCTTGCCAACGTCAGGTCACAAACCACATGCAGACTATGTCCTCCGCCAACAGCCCAACCTGGCACTACCGCAATAACCGCCTTCGGCATAAAGCGAATCAAACGCTGCACTTCTAATATATTCAGTCTGTGGTATCCATCTTTCCCCACATAGCCCTGATGACCTCTTGCCTTTTGATCTCCTCCACTACAAAATGAATAGACTCCATCTTTACTGGAAGGACCTTCGGCCGACAGCAGTACAACACCTATAGTTACGTCTTCCTGTGCGTCATAAAAAGCATCATACAACTCTTTGGTAGTCTGAGGCCTAAAGGCATTTCTTACATCTGGTCTGTTAAATGCGATTCGTGCAATTCCATCACATTTCTTATAGGTAATGTCTTCGTAATCTTTAACAATTTGCCATTTGGGTTGATTCATTTGATAAGTTTTACAATTTCTACAAAATAATTATCCTCTTTTCTCGTTGGATAATTAATTAAACGAAGCGAAATTAACAAAAGTTTAGATATTAAACTTCTTGTTGATCGTTTTTGTCGTGCAAACAAAAAACAATTTAAATCATTTCTCATGAGAAAGTTAATGCTGTTATTCTTCTTTATTTCATTTATTGGATACGCCCAGGACAATATTGTATACAAGAAATTCAATTCGTTTAATTTAAATCAGGAAAGGATCCTGAAAATTTATATACCCGAATCTTTTAAAGAAAATAATAAAAATACCTATCCGGTAGCCGTGTTGATGGATGGTGAATTTCTATTCGATGTGTATGTTGCCAATTCGAAACTGTTCGCTGCGAGAGATAAAGCACCAGAGCAAATTGTAGTTGGTATTTATCAGAATCAGAACCAGGAAAGATATTCTGACTGTGATTATAGCGAAGATACCGGCCTGCCCAATGAAGAGAGCTCTAAATTCTATGGCTTTGTCAGAGACGAGCTTTTACCATATTTAGACGACAATTATCCTACTTCATTGTTCAAAACAGTGGTTGGAAATACATTAACCGGGAATTTTATCAATTATTTCTTTTTGGAAGAGACCCCTGTATTTAATGCTTATATAAATATCAATCCGAGTTACGCTCCGGACCTGCATCAAAAGCTAGAGCTTAAAAGTCAAAGTTTGATTACTCAGTATTTTTATTATTTAAGCGGTGGTGATTTTAACACTGAAAAAAGAACAGCATCTATTAACAGTACCAATGGATTGCTTAAATTATCAGAGAACCCAAACTTTAAATACCATTTTGATGATTTCTCGAATGCCAGTAAAACGGCTTCTATAGGGCAAGCGGCTGCTAGCTCCATAGGTTTCACCTTTAGACAATTTGCTGCCATTTCTCAACAGGAGTTTGATGAAGAGATTGCGGAGATGGAACCAGGAGATGCGATTGAATATCTGGAAAGAAAGTATGTTGAAATAGAGTATCTATATGGATCCAACGTGAAGATCAGAGAAAGTGATATTTATAAAATTGAACCTATCATCATTGATAAACAAAATGGCGATTACCTCGAAGAATTTGGTAAAATGATTATGAGACTCTACCCTGACACACCTCTGGGAGATTATTATATTGGCCTGTATTATGAAACTGGGTACGAATACAAGAAAGCACTCAAACATTATAAAAACGGTTATGCCAAAATTGGTTCGGACAATGCCAATTCCGACGGTTATTATGCCAATATTGAAAGAGTTCTTGAAAAACAAAGAGCAGAACGATTAGGCTATATCGATGGCGAGGCT
The DNA here is from genome assembly GCF_051011215.1 of Lutimonas sp. Classification (NCBI taxonomy): domain Bacteria; kingdom Pseudomonadati; phylum Bacteroidota; class Flavobacteriia; order Flavobacteriales; family Flavobacteriaceae; genus Lutimonas; species Lutimonas sp. Next base: position 22,641 of record NZ_JBPCUJ010000067.1, on the reverse strand, counting down.
CCTTCTAATGAAGAAGAGGAACCTAACAACGAGGGCGAAGGTCTATAGTGCTCTTTAAGCGAGGGATTTAAAATAATTTTTTAAAACCTCATCATTGATCTCAGGCGGGGTAAACAACTCCAAAAGAACAGGTCTTTCTGAGGGTGCATAAAAATTTGCTAATCCTGCTGACAGTTCATTCAAGTTTTTGGCGCTCAGATAGTTGAAACCATGCATTTTGCATAAATCAGCTGCCTGCAAATTATGCGGTGTATCAAAAAACTCTAAGGCATCGGAAGATTTTGGTCCGGGTATGATCCTAAAAATGCCTCCTCCACTATTGTTTACCAGGATGATTCTGAAATTTTTTGGTATGTATTTGTTCCAAAGTGCATTGCTATCGTAAAAGAAACTTATATCTCCACTTATTAAAACAGTTTGCTCCTTATTCTCAAGGGCAGCACCAATCGCCGTAGAGGTACTTCCATCGATTCCACTGGTTCCTCGATTACAAAATACACTAAGATCTTTCTTTAAGTCAAAGAGTTGTGAATACCTGATAATCGAACTATTTGCAAATTGTATTTGCGATGGTACGGGAAGACTTTCTAAAATCAGATCAAAAACCTTCATATCTGAATACTGAATCTGCGCCAGGTATTTTTGATGAGCCCTTTTTCGATCCTCTTTCAAATCCAGCCATTTTTTCTGATAATTGCTGTCAGTATTTTTTGTTAAGAAAAAAAACTGGCTAAAAAACAACTGAGGAGAAACACTGAAGTGCTTTGTTAAACAATGATAGGTATCCATGGAGGTATAGCGATCCACATGCCAATGTTCCATGGGCTGTTTCTTCCTGAGGAGCTGCTTGATGCGTTTGGAGACCACCATGCCTCCAAAACTCAATAATATATCGGGCTTCAAGGCTTCAAACTCTTCTTCCTCCAATGGAAAAATCAATTGATCTATGCAATTGATAAAACCCTCATCAGATATATTCGAACTGGTTTCTGTCAAAACGATCACCGATGGATCCTTTATTAGATGACGCATTTGAACCGATAACAACTCATCCGGATAATTACTTCCAATAATCACCATCTTTCTTTTAGACGCATTCCATTTATCAGCAAATACCTCTAAGGAAGCTACATCCAAAGGCTTTTCATCCATTAAGGAATCTTCAAGCCTTCTTTCACCAACCTCAATGAGAGATCCAAAATCGTATAAACCGGGCACTGTTTCATACAGCGGTTCATCAAAAGCAATATTAATATGAACAGGGCCCATGTGAAACTTTGCCGTCTCTAACAGGATTCTCAAATCTTTGGCAAAACCAACCAGATCCTTTTCCAAATCGTCTTTACTAGCATATTCAGCTTCTGAAGGCAGGTTTACTTCAGACAAAATATGGTTGATGAAAACCCCCTCCTGTCTTATGGTTTGTCCATCACCTATATCGATCAAATGTTTAGGTCTGTCCGCTGAAATCACTACCAAGGGAATATTACTGTAAAATGCCTCAGCAATAGCAGGATAATAATTTAATAATGCAGAACCAGAGGTACAAAGTAATACCACAGGTTTTTTAGATTGCTGGGCCATGCCTAAAGCAAAAAAAGCCGCACATCTTTCATCAACAATACTGAAAGCATGTATATCTGGGTGATTTACAATCCCAAGTGTCAGCGGCGCATTTCGAGAACCCGGTGAAATGACCACTTTTTTGATTCCCTGTGCGACGCATGATTGCAAAAGTAATTGAGCTATTTTCTTTTCGGGATATTTAGGCATTTATGGAGGTAAAAATACAGAACAAAAATACGTGTTTTTTTTGGGACTCTATCGTGATTTTTTTATGCTGTTTAGGATTCAAGTACCGACTTCATAATTAAACTCTTATCTACCGTCTCCTTCCATTCCAATAAAGGATTACTCCCTAAGGTGATTCCTCCACCCACATAAATAATAGCTTGTGGATTGGGTCTTTCGATTAACTGCATACATCGGAGGTTCACAAATAGATTTGATCTGGATTCTTTGCCATCATTCATATTCAATTCGCCTAAAAAACCTGTATAATAGGAACGATCATATCCTTCTTCCCTTAATATAAACTGGCGTACTTCCTTCTTCGGTAAACCACAGATAGCAGCTGTCGGGTGTAACTTTTCTATCAATTCATGCAATGAGGTGTTCACTCCTAATTGTCCTTTGATATCATTACATAAATGCAATAAATCACCTGCTTTTCTCGTGTAGAGATCACTCAACTCAAGAGGCATTCCCTGTAATGATTCGACAATATGATCTGTTACAATACGCTGTTCTTTTATTTCTTTTTCTCCCCAGCTGACATCTACCGATCCAGAATATTTTTGGGTTCCAGCCAAGGACATGGTTTGAAAATTTTTTCCTTCAGTTCTCAATAATAATTCTGGACTCGCCCCAGACCAAATACCTATGGCCGGATGGTACCAAACATACACAAAGGCTGAAGGATATTTTCTCATCAATCTAAGAAACACAGCTGTGACATCAACTTCTTTTATGATATAAGATTCCGATCTGGATAATACTGCTTTTACAAAGCTCCCCTTTCTGATTTCATCAATACCCTTTTGGACAAGTTGCATATGCTGTAACTGATCATCCGGATCTCTTGTTATCTGAGGTTGTTTTTGAAAAATATAAGCATCTGCCAATAGCTCCTTACTAATATCACAATGAAATATTTCAAGGTTATTTTCTTCGAATACTACTGCTTGTTTTGAAGTATCAAAAGGTGCTAATACAAAACCCGAAGACTTAAAATCATCTGAATAATCCAGGCGTTGGTTTTTTTGAATCAAGACCTTCACCTCATCCGATTCCGGTTTTCTATAGATGACAAAAGGAAGTTGCTCGTCCTTTGCTTGTTGAATCTTTTTCAATAGCTTCTCAATACTCATTCTTGTACTGCACTTTTTATCAGTTCATTTTTAATCAGATCAAAATTAGTCCAAATTAATGAATGATCCCCTTCCTCCAAGGGAATTAACGAAAATTTACTACTGCTCAATTTCTTCTTTAAAAACAAAGAGTTTTCAAAAGGCACAATAAAATCCTGTTTGCCATGAATAGACAATACTTTTGAAGGACTAAGATCCCACCTGTTTTCAAAGTGGCCCAACTCTTCTACATGACGGAATTTTTCAATGCTTGCTCCTCTGAACACTTTTGGAATCAAAGGACGCGTAAGCTTCCATTTATAGAGATTCATCGCCCAAAACATGGGTTCAAGATCACCCCTCACCGATGCAGCCAAGGCCATTTTCTTCTTGTAGGCTAATTCTGAAGCCATGACAATGGTACCGCCATAGGAATACCCCACCAAAATAATAGTAGAAGCATTCTCATTCCGAATGATTTGATGTAATAAACTAATTTCATCATCGAGAGAGGGTAATACTTCACCTGTCCGTTCAGGACCGTAGCCTACTCTGTCATAGGTCATCAAGTTCGCTTTGGAATTTAACATAGAATCCTTTAAATACCGTTGAAAATCCATGGAAGAACCCGGGGAACCATGCACAAAGAAAATCGTAGGCAGCAAAGAATCTCTTTTTTCCTGCATACGTACAATTCTTACCTGATATCCTTTAAAATTCACATAGCTTATTCGAGGCTTGTGAGTCTCATCCTCAAATTTCTCATAAATTGCGGCATCTGTAGAGGGTTTGGTAAAATAGTAAAGCAACACAATGAACAGGCCGATTAGAATCAGGAACACCCATCCAATGATTTTAAAAATTTTCCGAACAACATTACGGCGCATACCTGGTTTTTTAACTTTTGGTCAGTATGATGCACGTTAGCTTACAAATAGAAATTAACCGATTCTTTTCATCCTCAATCCTGATTTCCCATAATAAGGTTGTTCTGCCTTTATGAAGCATTTTAGCTGTAGCTTTTACAGTCCCTTCCCGGACACTTCTTACATGATTCGCATTGATCTCCAAGCCCCTGACCTCTTGTTTTTCATGGTCCAGAAAATACAAAGAAGCCGCACTACCAACACTTTCAGCCAAAGCCACGGTGGCACCTCCATGTAAGAGCCCCATCGGTTGATGTACTTTTGAAGTAACAGGCATAGAAGCTACCAGGTAATCCTCTCCAATTTCAGTATAGCGAATATCAAGAGTTTCCATTAAGGTATTCTTGTTGATCGCATTAAGTTTTTCTAAGGAGTTTAGGTTGGACATTGTGATAGGATAATTATTAGATTTTTAACAAGGTAAAAGTAACACTTTTGGATTAAAGTATTATTTTTGCAAAAAATTAGAACTGCTGGTTATGGTATATAAAATTAGAGTGATATTGAACACGGAGGAGGATGTAATAAGGGATATTGCTATTGATGCAACTTCAAGTTTAGAAGATCTGCACAATGCCATCACCAACTCCTTTGGCTTTAGCGGTGAAGAAATGGCCTCATTTTACAGATCAGACGAAACCTGGATGCAGGGAGAGGAACATCCTTTATTTGATATGGGCGATGGGCTTGACGTAAAGATTCAGATGAGCGATCTATCGGTTGATAATGTCATGCCCAATGAAAATGATAAAATGATCTATGTTTATGATTTCTTTAATATGTGGTCATTTTATGTTGAATTGATCGATGCTAATTTTGACCAGGAAAGTATTGAATTACCGAACCTGCTTTTCTCTTTGGGAATTGTGCCAAGTAATGCCCCTGAATTACAATTTGAAACTGAAGATTTATCAGTTGATGATTTTGAAGAGGATCAACATGAAGAATTCGATGACGAATTTGGAGATTTTAGCCATAATTAGCAACCAAAAGGTACTTACCTGATAATATAAGCATTGACACTTTCGTAATTTCTCACCACAAAATTAAAAACTACCAATATAATTTCCCCCATGTTTTTACATTTTTTAAACTCTTTATCATGGGTATAGTCTATCAAATCTCTTTTAAGGGTTTCGATATTTTCAGGTGTTGAAATATGATCGTTTTTCATACATTCCATCAATCTTCTAATTCTATTTCCTGTAGCCTTGAGTCTTTTGGCCAGTGCCGATCTTTCTTCTTTTTTATATTGCTCGACCGATTCTTTTCCTAAATTCTCCTCCACCATTTTTACAAAGTCATAATTATCTTTAAAAAATTGAGGTCGGTATACCTTTAATTTTCCTTCAAAACTTTGCTGATCAAAATCCATCGCTCTTATTCGGTACTGGACTTGGTCAAAATCATAGGTCGGAACGATTACATAATTATAGGCCCGCATATCGCCCAGTAATCTTAAGGTACATCGTTCATTGAACTTAACAAATTCTTTAGAAAGCCTTTGTTTCTCAATTTTAGACATATCAACAAGACTCTCTTCCATAAACATGTCTCCTGGAATTCCCAGCACATGCTCTTCAATCAAGGTGTCTTTATAGATCAGGAAATTCAAGTGGTTAGGTGAAAGTAAATGCTCAAATTCAAGGCCATAAACTCTGGAAGCATCGGCTTTTTTCACATAAATATAGGTGTAATTGTCATTGAGGATGTTTCTGACCTTTACCCTGAATGGTTTAGAATTTCCAAAAGTACAGTAGTCAATTTCATCAATAATAAGGTTTTCTAAAATCCCTTCGCTACCGTCTCCATGCAAAATATTATACATTCGCTTCAGACTCAGGTCGATTTCTTTTTGTTCAAATTCAGGATAATATACCCTGATCCATAAGGTATCTTTTTCATTTTTATCATAGACGGATACCGATCCTGAAAATCGTAAAAGATCATCATAAAAAATTGGAATTTTAATCGTCCTGTTATAGGTACTCAGGTATTTATACAATTCCTCATTGATAGGGAAATTGGGCTTCTTTCTGGAAATTAACTTTTCGTCCATGGCTCTTGTTTTTGATCAAGACTTCTTTGACGAATTTAATAAACTTTAGAGCCAGAACCTAACATTGTGGGCGAAGCTTTTTATTTTTAGTAACAATTATTCACTATACTCGTCTAACTAGTATCAATTCAAAATAATCAACTTGGAAACCATTTTATCACTCAACAAGCTCAATAAAAAATTTGGTCGAATTCACGCTGTAAATGATCTCTCCTTTGATATACAAAAAGGAAATGTCTATGGCATTCTAGGACCGAATGGAAGTGGAAAATCAACCACCCTCGGCATCATTCTGAATGTTGTGAACAGAACTTCGGGTAATTTCAGTTGGTTCGACGGGAAATTATCAACACATCAGGCATTAAAGAAAGTAGGCGCCATTATTGAGCGGCCCAATTTTTACCCGTATATGTCCGCAAGAAAGAACTTGCAGCTGGTATGCAAAATCAAGGGGATATCATATGATAAAATAGATGAGAAATTGAAAGAAGTGAACTTGTTCGAGCGAAGAAACAGCAAGTTCAAAACATTTTCTTTGGGTATGAAACAACGGTTGGCCATTGCCTCAGCCTTATTGAACGATCCTGAAATATTAATACTCGACGAGCCGACAAATGGATTAGATCCTCAGGGTATCCATGAAATCAGAAGCATCATTAAAACTATTGCCGCTAATGGCACTACTATTTTGTTGGCTTCTCACCTGCTTGACGAAGTAGAGAAAGTGTGTTCTCATGTAGTAGTCATCAGAAATGGTATCAAATTATATTCAGGGCGGGTCGACGAAATGACCTCTTCATTCGGAGTGATTGAGGTAAGCACAAAAAGTCCTAGTCTGGAACTTTTTAAGGCGCTCAAAGGATACGAAGGAATTGAAAGCACTACTGAAGAAGATGGCAAAATCTTTCTAAAACTAAATCAGGATGTTTCAAGTGATGATTTGAATCAACATCTGATGAAACATCATATCGTACTTTCACATTTGGTAAAAAAATTACCAACTCTGGAACAACAATTCTTGGATATAACTAACAATCACTGATCAATTAACCTATTTTTTTGTCATGTTCAGACTTCTCAGCATAGAAATACATAAATTAATAAACAGTAAGGCCAGTAAGATCTTAATACTTACCTACTTTGCTTTACTTACATCCATTGCATTAATTGCAACCATTAAATTCGATATAGGTCCCGTGCAGTTTCATCTTGCGGAACAGGGAATTTTTAATTTTCCCTTTATTTGGCACTTTAATACTTTTATTGCCGCCTTTTTCAAGTTTTTCCTATTGTTGGTCATTGTATCTATGATGGCAAATGAATACAGCAATAAGACCTTAAAACAGAACCTGATTGATGGCCTGAGTAAAAAAGAATTTGTCCTTAGCAAATTTTACACCGTACTTCTTTTTGCCTTCATCTCAACCATATTTGTGTTTTTTGTATCCCTGGTATTGGGTTTGATTTATTCCGATTTCAATGAATTTTCCATCATTTTTTCAGATTTAGAATATCTACTGGCATTTTTTGTAAAACTTCTTGGCTTTTTCTCATTTGGACTATTTCTAGGCATGTTGATTAAAAGATCTGCCTTTGCTGTTGGTGCGATGCTTATCTGGTTTTTTGCCGAATTAATCGGATACAATTTGATGAAGTGGAATATTTTCAGAGGCACCGATATTGCAGATTACATTTTTCAATTTGCCCCCTTAAACTCCATGTGGAACCTTATTGACGAGCCTTTTTCCAGGCTGAGTGCTGTTAGAACTATTGCCAATCAGATAGGTGAAGATTTAACATCTGACTATGCGGTTCACTGGTACGAAATAGCTATTGTTCTCGGCTGGACTTTTATTTTTATTTATGGTTCTTATTTTTTATTAAAAATCAGAGACCTCTAATAACATGATGAAATACGCTATTTTTGTATCATGGAATTTCAATTAGAATCTGAATTCAAACCTACAGGAGACCAACCACAAGCCATAAAGGGTCTGGTAAAAGGTGTTGAAGAAAATGACCCTTACCAGGTCTTATTAGGAGTTACCGGGTCCGGAAAAACATTCACGGCAGCAAATGTCATTGAAAAAGTGCAAAAACCTACCCTGGTACTGGCGCATAATAAAACACTTGCAGCCCAGTTGTATTCTGAATTTAAACAGTTCTTTCCAAATAATGCCGTGGAGTATTTTGTTTCATATTATGACTATTACCAACCTGAAGCATTTATTCCAACCACAGGATTATATATTGAGAAGGATCTTTCGATCAATGATGAAATAGAAAGAATGCGTTTAAGCACCACTTCCTCTTTGCTTTCCGGAAGAAGAGATGTTTTGGTAGTAGCTTCTGTATCCTGTTTATATGGAATTGGAAATCCTGTTGAATTTAAGAAAAACGTAATCACGATTGAAGTTGGTGAACAGATTGCAAGAACAAGGTTTTTGCATCAATTAGTCACCAGCCTTTATTCTCGAACGGAAGAAGAAGTTAAAAGCGGAACGTTTAAAGTTAAGGGAGATACAATTACAATATACCCATCCTATGGCGAATATGGCTTCAGGGTACACTTTTTTGGAGATGAAATTGAAGAAATTGAGAGTTTTGACCTGATAAACAACGAAATTATTGAGGAATTTGAACAGCTCAATATTTATCCTGCCAATTTATTCGTCACCTCACCGGATGTGTTACAAAACGCTATTCATCAGATTCAGGAAGATATGATGAAGCAGGTAGCCTTTTTCAATGAGTCAGGCAGAGGACTAGAAGCCAAGAGGTTAAAAGAAAGGACGGAATTTGATCTGGAAATGATTCGAGAATTAGGCTATTGCAGCGGTATTGAAAATTATTCCAGGTATTTGGATGGAAGATCACCGGGAACGAGGCCCTTCTGTTTATTAGATTATTTCCCGAATGACTATCTGATGTTGGTGGATGAAAGCCATGTCACGATTCCTCAGGTTCATGCCATGTACGGAGGTGACAGGTCTCGAAAAGAGAACCTGGTAGAATACGGCTTTAGATTACCGGCCGCCATGGATAACAGGCCCCTTAAATTCGAGGAGTTTGAAGCCATTCAGAACCAGGTGATCTATATCAGTGCAACTCCGGCAGATTATGAATTGCAGAACAGCGAAGGAGTTTATGTTGAACAAGTCATCAGGCCTACCGGACTTCTGGATCCTGAAATAGAAATCAGACCTAGTTTAAATCAGATCGATGACCTGATAGAGGAAATTCAGTTGCGCATTGAAGTGGACGAGCGTATTTTAGTTACCACTTTAACCAAAAGGATGGCTGAGGAACTGACCAAATATTTATCCAGAATTCAGATTCGATGCAGGTATATTCACTCTGATGTGGATACCTTGGAACGAATTGAAATCATGAATGATCTTAGAAAAGGATTGTTTGATGTTTTAATTGGTGTGAATCTATTAAGAGAAGGCCTGGACTTACCAGAAGTTTCACTTGTTGCCATTTTAGATGCTGATAAAGAAGGATTCCTGAGAAGTCACCGTTCCTTGACTCAAACCGTTGGAAGAGCTGCAAGAAATGTAAATGGGAAAGCCATTATGTATGCTGACAAAATTACGAAAAGTATGCAGCTTACCATTGATGAAACAAAACGCAGACGTGAAAAGCAATCCGCTTATAATTCAAAAAACAATATTACACCCAAACAGATCAAGAAAAACATCGACGATTCCTTGTCAAAAAATCAGCTGGCTACCTATCAATATGATGAAGCAAATAATAAAGCCACTGAGCATGAGCTGCAGTATCTGACCAAAACCGAGCTCGAAAAAAGAATCAGAGATACAAGAAAAAATATGGAAACTGCTGCCAAAGCTTTGGATTTTTTAGTAGCCGCTCAATTAAGAGATGAAATAAAAGAACTTCAGAAACATCTTTAAGAGCTTTTTTTAGTGAAAAAGAATTATGCAGTTGGCCTCTATAATGAAGGTATAAAGGAAAAAAAGTGTAACTTGCCCCAGGATTATCAATCTCCTTTTGTGCTTTGAAAAACAAATATTTGTCCATAGTATTCTTCCTGATTTTTTCCATTTCTTATGGACAAAAAGAAACAGCTAATTGGTTTTTTGGTCAATATGCAGGGGTAGATTTCAGCAGTAGAACTCCGGTAGCGCAAAAAGGAAGTCTGAATACCTTGGAAGGTTGTGCAAGTATTTCAACTGATAGAGGAGCGCTGCTATTCTATACAGATGGGAATACCATTTGGGACAAGAATCATGAAATTATGCCGAATGGTACAGGGCTATATGGTCAAAGGTCAAGTACACAGGCAGCCATCATTGTTCCAAAACCTGAGAGCGATAATATCTACTATGTCTTTACAGTGAGTCGGGCCGAATATGTTGATCTCCATGAGGTAAAACAAGGGGTTAATTACAGTATTGTTGACATGAACCTCAATAATGGGAAAGGAGATGTAATCCCTGGTTCTAAGAACCTGCACTTAAAAACCTATAACAAGGATGATGCTGAACAAGACCGCTGGAAGAGTTCAGAAAAAATAGCCGCCACGCTGCATAATGATGGAATCTCTTATTGGATTTTAACTTTCTTTGTAGATACATATTTTGCCTTTAAACTTGGTGTTGACGGACTTGAAGAAAAACCCGTTACCACAAAAGTGTCAGATGGAGTTCCCATTGTTGTCTCTCAATCGTCCACTACATTGGTAAATTTATCTTCTTTGGGCTATTTAAAAATATCACCCAATGGAAAGAAAGTTGCGATTGCCCATAGTTTTACTTCTCGCAGCAGCACCTCAGGACGTGTCTATCTTTATGACTTTGATTCAGAGACGGGTAAAACTTCACCCAGCGGAACACGATTAATTACCGGAACCTATCCATATGGAGTTGAATTCTCTCCTAAATCTAAAAAGTTATATGTCTCTACAAACACCTATGTCATTAATAGAGGTGTCTCCTTATTTCAGGGAAGTAATGTTTATCAGTTCAACCTTGATAACCCCAACATTTTAGGGACAAAGACAGAGATTCACAATTCAACAACTTTATTAGCAGGTGCATTACAGCTGGCCCTTGATGGAAAAATCTACAGGGCAAAAAACAAAGCTGGCACCGATATTGGTGAAGCCAGCCTGGCAGCAATCATGAAACCAGAACTCGACGGGGCAGCCTCCAATTATGTGAATACGGCGGTTGAATTATTTCCGGGAACCTATTCAAATTACGGTCTGCCACCATTTATATCATCCGCATTTATACTCACCTTTGACTACGAATATGCCTGCTTGGGAGATGCAACACATTTCTTTATCACTTCGGAAGACCCTTATGACACCGTCCTGTGGGAATTTGGTGACGGCACTACAAGTACTGAAATTGAGCCCTACCATCAATATGCACAAGCTGGTGAATACGAGGTGATTTTGACGACCACATACAATGGTTTTGAAAACAAACCTTTAAAAAAGAAAGTTGAAATAATTGGGACCATTGATGTTTTATCTACGCCGTATACCTTTGTTGAATGTGATACTGACCTGCATCCGGAAGACGGGATCACTAAATTCAATTTACAGCTGGCAAATGATGCCATCAGTCTGGGAAAAGGATCGGAAGTGGATGTTTTTTATTACAATGATCTGACAACGCTCGAAAATGACAGTTTAAATGTAAAAGCCTTACCATTTCTATATGAAAACAAAGCACCAAACGAAGCTGTTCTGGCAAAAGTCATCCGGTCTGGATCAGATTGTTATAATGTGGCAACCGTTATACTGAGGGCTACAAAAACATTTGAATTTGTCGCTGAGAAAATGATTGGTTGTAATCAAGGAGATGGAACGGCACAATTTGACCTTGCGCATCAATCACCATACATTGTGAGCGATTTAGGATTACCGGAAGGCACTACTGCCTCTTTTCACAGAACCAAAGATCTTGCTTCAATTGGTCATGAACCTTATCCCCTGAATTATAAAGGTGCACCCGGCACTATTTATATTCGCCTTATGAATGATAATATCTGTTCCGGTATTGGAACCATGGAACTGGATATGCCGATTTTACCGAGAATCAATCAGGATGAACTTTTAAAAGTTTGTGCTTCTTCCTTCCCGTATCGCATAAATGCAGGTGTCGATTCTTTTGATCGTGATAATTATTCCTATGACTGGGTAAGTGGTGAACAGTCTTATGAAATTGAGGCCTCGGGCGAAGGTGAATACCACCTCACCATCACCGATAAGGAGACGCTCTGCAGTATTGTGAAAAGTATTACCATTAATACGGTTGACGCGCCTATTGTAAAAAACATTGAATTGGAAGATGATGGCGTTCGGCATCGTGCTACGGTCCTTTTAGATAATGAAGGTGAATTTGAGTATGCCCTTGAAAATCCTTTTGGTCCCTATCAGCGAGAGCCTGAGTTCAACAATCTGGCACCTGGATCCTATTCAATTTTTGTCAGAGACAGAGATAATTGTGAAGTAGTTGAAAAGAAGTTTTTCATATTTGGCTTTCCTAAATTCTTTAGTCCTAACAGTGACGGAGAAGCAGATGTTTGGGAAGTGAAAGGCTTGAACCCTGTGGACTTTGAGTATTCAGATATTCAGATATTTAATCGATTTGGTAAATTACTGGCCTCTATTCCACCGAATGGACATTGGGACGGCACCTACAATGGAAGGGTTTTACCTTCTGATGACTATTGGTTTACAATTACGGTCACAGACCCTGAAGATATTACCACCACGTATATCAAGCATTTCAGTCTGATCAACAATTAAAAAGGCCGCAAACTGCGACCTTTTTATCTATACTTTTCACTACCAAATATCGTTGTACAACCAATCTACTGCTTTGTCCAATTCGTCCTGGTAGTCACAGGGTTCGTTATGTACCAGACCATCCGCTATCACAAAAGTGATATCAGAACCTGCATCTTTAGATTCGTCCACAAAACCTTCTGTAATATCCAGTGGAAACAGCTCATCTTCTGAACCATGAATCACATACAAGGGTACATTGATCTTGTTAATTTCTCCGGCATTGTTTGCTGTATTATAAGAAGTAGCCATCGGAATAGCTGCAGAAATAAGGTCTTGGTAATATTGAGCATAAAACCAGCTTCCATTGCCTCCATCGCTATATCCTGTCATCACAACCTTGTCTTCATCCACGTTAAGATTTGACGTTACCAAATCCATCAAAGCGAGAATCTGAACAATATTTGCCTGCTCATACCATAACATACCGTTGCTATTGGGACTCAAAATGAAAACATCTTTTCCTTCAAAAGCAGGCTCCACCAAACAAGCAGTACTTTGATGTGCTGTAGTCGAACCGCTTTGGGCTGCACCATGCAAACGAACGACTAATGGTCTTTGGTTTGCAGCGGTTGCGCCCTCAGGCACAATCAGTCTGAAATTCCAAAATATTCCTTCTACTAAGGATTCCAATTGTACATCATTGGTTCCAACATTAAAATTCAAGGCATTGAAATCATCGATAACATCTTGAGCTGATCTCGGCAAGGGAGTTGGATCTGGCGGATCCGGAATTGGTCCGTCATCATCCCCTCCTCCACAACTAATGAGAGATAAAAAAAGGATACAAATGAGTAATGGATTCTTAAAAAAACTGTGTATAATCATTCTTGAGAGACGTTAATTTTTATTAAATCTAAAATAAAATAAGCGGAAGCCAAAATTTATCATGTTAAAATAAAAAAGCCACAGCGTACTGTGGCTTACATATTTAAACAATTTATTAGCGTCTATTCGACACTATATCTTCTATAGAAAATTGATTAGTTTCCTTTTTTAAAATCTTCCAGGAATTTCGCCAATCCGATATCAGTAAGAGGGTGTTTCAACAAACCTGAAATGGCACTCAATGGCCCGGTCATCACATCCGCCCCAATTTTTGCACAATCGATGATATGCATGGTATGACGTACGGATGCTGCTAAGATTCCTGTGGTATACCCATAATTATCAAAAATCAATCTGATTTCAGATATTAATCCCAAACCATCAGTCGATACATCATCCAATCTGCCAATAAACGGTGAAACATAGGTAGCGCCTGCTTTGGCTGCCAGTAAAGCCTGACCAGCTGAAAATACCAGCGTCACATTCGTTTTGATTCCTTTATCAGAAAAATATTTACACGCTTTAATACCATCTGCGATCATAGGAAGCTTTACAACAATTTGAGGGTTCAAGGCAGCAAGAGCTTCCCCTTCTTTCACCATTCCTTCAAAATCAGTCGCAATTACTTCAGCACTTACATCTCCTTCCACTTCATTACAGATCGCCTTGTAATGATTTATGATATTCTCGGCTCCGGTAATACCTTCTTTGGCCATTAGAGATGGATTGGTTGTTACTCCATCAAGAATTCCAAGGGCCTGTGCCTCTTTAATTTGGTCTAAATTCGCAGTGTCAATAAAAAATTTCATCCGTTTAATTTTACATTTTTGCAAATATAATTGTTTCACTCATATTAGACAGTGAATCTTAAAGATTAATGATAACTATTCATCATAAATAAAACGAGGCTTCCTTGGTGGTTCTTATTTATTTTTATACCTTTGGGTATAATACCATTAAGTATAAAAATGAATTCTCCTTTTATTTTTGGGACAACTGTTAGCGAAAAATCTTTTACCAATCGTGAAAAAGAAGTTTCAAAGCTGTATAATAACTTATGCCAAGGCATCAATACAACCATTATTTCGCCCAGACGCTGGGGAAAATCTTCCTTAGTCGAAAAAGTCATCCGTGATATTGACATGAACGAGCCCCGCATTAAAACCGTTATTATCGACCTTTTTACCATTGGTTCAGAAGAAGAATTTTACGAGGTGTTTGCCCGGGAAGTCATCAAGGCTTCATCCTCTACATGGCAAGACTGGCTGAGATCCGGGAAGGAATTCTTTAAACAATTGGTGCCAAAATTGAGTATAGGAATAGATCCTGCCAATGATTTTAGCCTGAGCTTTGACTGGACAGAATTGAAAAAACACAGGGACGAAATTTTGAATCTACCTGAAACGATCGGGACTAAAAATAACATCCGTTTTATTATTTGCCTTGACGAATTTCAAAACCTCTCTCATTTCAAAAACTATGAGCTTCTTGAAAAAAGAATGAGAGCCTGCTGGCAGCGACAGAAAAAAGTGAGTTACTGCCTTTACGGGAGCAAGCGACACATGATGGCAGGTATTTTTGACAATGCTTCCAAGCCTTTTTACAGGTTCGGAGACATCATGTTTTTACCAAAAATCCAAACAGAAAAATGGACATCTTTTATTCATAATTCCTTTAAAACAACGGGGAAATCTATTTCTAAGACAAACGCGGAATACCTCGCATTATCAATGAAACAACACTCGTGGTATGTGCAACAGCTCGCTCACTATGTCTGGCAACAAACCAGTAAAAAGGCAGGTAAAAATGAAATCAACATGGCTTTAACTGAACTTCTTGCCGCCAATTCTCCCCTTTATCAAAAAGAAGCAGAAATTATGAGTGTGACCCAGCTAAATTTATTAAAGGCCATCATTCAGGGAGAAACAAAACTCACCGCTGTTAAAACCATGAAAAACTACCGACTTGGTACGCCAAGGAACGTGAGTAAAAATAAAGCCAAGTTTATAAATAATGATATTATTCACAAAGTGAACGATCGATACGAATTACTCGATCCTGCCTTCGAATTATGGTTCAAAGAGCAATTTTTCGATCGCAAGTACTCCCTAAAAACTTAAAACCTATGTTCTGGATAAACCACATCTCATATGAGGAGGCCGATGCCACTCTAAAAAAAATATACAATCGCGTAAAAGGACCTGAGAATAACATTGACAATATTCTCATGGTACACAGTTTAAGGCCGCATACTTTAAAAGGTCATATGGCCCTCTATAAAAATGTTCTACACAATACGAACAACACACTTCCAACCTGGTATTTAGAAGCATTGGGGGTGTATGTCAGTTTTCTTAATCAATGTGATTATTGCGTAGACCATCATTTTGAAGGATTGCAAAAACTTTGGAAGGATGACGAAAAATCAGCTAATTTTTACAAAGCTTTACAAGAAAATTCGCTACAGTCTTTTTTCGAAAAAAAATGGTTCAAGGGATTTGCCTATGCCAATATGTTGACTTTAAATCCAAGAAAACTAAGTCAGAACGACACAAGTCATTTACGAGACATTGGATTTAGCGATGGAGAAATACTCGAGATCAACCAAGTGGTGAGTTATTTCAATTATGCCAACCGCACAGTTCTGGGTCTTGGTGTGAACACAGAAGGAGATTTACTGGGACTTTCTCCTAATAATAGTGATGACCCTGATAACTGGACGCATCAATAATTTTCAGGTACCTTAACATTTCATAGGGAATATATTTTTCAATATTTTGTAACTTCGGAATTCATTTAAAAATAGCTCTTATGGGAACAATTAGACTTGGAGATGTGGCTCCTGATTTTACGGCTAAATCCACAGAAGGTGATATTAATTTTCATGAATGGCTCGGAGAAAGCTGGGGTGTTTTATTCTCTCATCCTGCTGATTACACACCTGTATGCACAACAGAATTAGGCACTGTGGCTAAATATAAATCGGCGTTTGACAAACGTAATGTAAAAGTAGTAGCTTTAAGTGTTGATGGTGTTCAATCTCATCATGACTGGATAAAAGATATCAACGAAACACAGGACACAACTGTCAACTTTCCCATCATCGCGGATGAAGATAGAAAAGTGTCTGAATTATACGATATGATCCACCCGAATGCAAGCGCGAACTTTACAGTAAGATCCGTGTTTGTAATAGGTTCTGATAAAACTATAAAACTCATTATTACCTATCCGGCATCAACCGGTAGAAATTTTGACGAATTACTTCGGGTCATCGATTCACTTCAATTAACAGCTTATGAAAAAGTAGCAACACCTGCAAATTGGCAAAATGGTGATGATTGTGTTATTGTGCCATCGGTTACAAACGAGGAAATTCCTGACTTATTCCCGAAAGGATTTACAGAGGTAAAACCTTATCTCAGGCTAACACCTCAACCAAATTTAAACTAAATCAATGGGCCCATTAACGGGCCCATTTTAGTTTCATATATTTTAACTCAAGGTATTCAATTATTATTCAAAATTTATATATTGCCTCAGTGGTTTACCCTTGATTCATATTTTTCCTGAGTCGATTGCTATTGGTCATTCAAATTAGACATTATGAGTAAAAAAGAAATCAATATTGATGGCTTCCGCCATATCCTGCATGAGCACCGATCTTTTTCCAAAGAAGAAATGATCGAGAAAAGCAACTCATTTTACCAGTGGTTAAATCAACGCAGGTCGATCAGAGAATTCAGTGATCAACATGTACCAAAAGAAGTTATTGAAAATATCATTAAAACTGCGTCAACGGCACCGTCAGGAGCGCATAAACAACCCTGGACATTTTGCGCTGTTTCAAACACTGAACTGAAACATAAAATCAGAATTGCAGCTGAAGCCGAAGAAAAAGAAACCTATGAAAATCGAATGGGCGAGCGATGGAAAAATGACCTCGCTCCCATCGCAACTGATATGTTCAAACCATTTTTAGAAATTGCACCCTGGCTGATCATTGCCTGTAAACGGGCCTATGAAACTAAAGAAGATGGTTCAAAGCACAATAATTATTATGTTAACGAATCGGTGGGTCTGGCGTGTGGCATGCTGATAACGGCCATTCACAATGCAGGTTTAGTTACCCTTACACACACCCCAAGTCCGATGAAATTTCTGACCCAATTATTGAAAAGACCTGAAAACGAACGGGCTTTTTTACTGTTGCCTGTAGGCTATCCTAAACAACCTGTTTTTGTCCCGGATTTAAAGCGCAAAAATTTGGATGAAATTGCGGTATTCTACGAATAAACAATATCACATCTTATAATGATTCATGATCAACTTCTCGTAGAGTCGGTCCGGCAGTATTCTTTTTAAAGCTATAGAGAATTTCTGCATGAACTCCCCCACCTTATAGTGCAATTTGGGGTTCGGAGTTTCTATTACTTTCTTAATTCGCTGGGCCATGAGCAAAGGGTCTTGACCTGAATCCACATGAGCATCCATTAAATCAAGGTTTCTTTGATAAACTTCCGCATAAGGAGAGTCTTTATAAACAGGGGTGTGATAGCGGCCCGAAGCAATATTGGTGGCAAAATCGCCGGGAGCAATATTTACAACCTTAATTCCAAACCTTTTTGTTTCGATGCTCATTGCCTCTGAGGCAATTTCCAACGATCCTTTCGTGGCTGAATAAATACCCCTAAAAGGCAAACCCATATATCCCGCAATAGAAGTAACATTGATAATCAGACCTGATTTTTGACTTCTCATGTGAGGAATCACTGCTTGAGAAACTTCTAAGGTCCCGAAAAAGTTGGTATCAAACACCTTGCGCATTTCTTCAATAGGGGTTTCTTCGATTGCGCCGGTGATACCCATCCCGGCATTATTGATCAAAACATCGATCCTTCCTTCCTTTTTGAGAATATAATTAACGGCCTCTTCAATACTTGAACTATCCAGTACATCCAACTTCACCATTTCAAAATTGATATCCTCTTGCCCTGGCTTTCTACTTGTACCATATACCTTGAAACCCTGCTCACTTAAATAAGTAGCAGTAATGCCTCCAATACCTGAGGACGCTCCAGTAATAAATACAACCTGAGTCATGCTACAAAGATGCTACAAAATAATGAAAAAATTAAATGAATATTAGGTCTTTAAGTTGCAAATGTTTCTGCCAAAAAAGAAAAAATGGCAAGCTACCTGCATCACACCGCTACGACCTAATACCTTTGCTGCGTTCCCGCCCTGGAGGATTCAAAGGGAGCTGGTTGTGCAGGACTTGCCGGTGCAAAAATACTACCCTTTTACAATTAAACAAGCTTTTTTTTGTAACTTTTTTTATTCAGGCATTACTAATATGTGTCAATACATATTATTAATTATATTTGTTCCAACCTAAACCCTAAAACCATGGAAAACCAACCAACTTTATCGAAAAAATCTATCATGCTCAATTATGGAGTAATGATGGGAGTTATCACCATTGTTATAAGTGTACTCAATTATGCTTTTGGCAATACCTATGACCCGCACTGGTCTGTAAATGTTGTGAGCGCCATCGCTGTCATAGTGATTATAGTTCTGGGAATCAAAAAATTAAAAGAAGCGCAAAGCGGTTTTTTAAGCGTAGGCGATAGCATTAAAACCGGACTTGGAATTACGATGATTGGAGCCCTCATAAGCATCGTGTATATGTATATTTTTACGAAATTCATTGAACCGGATTTCATTATGAAAATCGTTGAAATAAACAGAACGAAAACCCTAGAAGCCGCTCCAAATATAACAGATGAGCAGCTTGAAGTGAGTGCGAACATGACACGTGATTATTTTTATGTCTTTACTTTTGGTATGATTATCATTTTTAATTTATTCATTGGATTTCTCACAGGACTTGTTTCTGGATTGGTCATGAAAAATACCGAAGAGGATTAATTTAAAACATTGTAACAAATTTTATGGATATATCCATAGTGATACCTCTGCTTAACGAGGAAGAATCTTTACAAGAATTACACGATTGGATTGCAAGAACCATGCAATCCAATCGTTTTTCATATGAAATAATTTTTATCGATGATGGCAGCAACGATGGTTCATGGAACTTAATCCAGACATTGTCTCAAAAAAATGAATCCGTAAAAGGAATTCGTTTTCAGAGAAATTTTGGAAAGTCCCAAGCATTGAATGCCGCCTTCAAAGAAGCATCCGGAGAGGTAGTGATTACCATGGATGCGGATCTGCAGGATAGCCCGGACGAAATTCCTGAACTTTTTAACTTGATTAAAGAGGAAGATTTTGACTTGGTATCCGGATGGAAAAAGAAGCGTTATGATTCTAAAATCAGAAAAAATTTACCTTCGAAACTTTTCAACGCCGCTGCCAGAAAAACCTCTGGATTAACGCTGCATGATTTTAATTGTGGCCTAAAGGCCTACAAAAATGAAGTTGTTAAAAATGTGGATGTTTATGGCGAAATGCATCGTTACATTCCAGTTCTTGCTAAAAATGCCGGCTATCAGAAGATCGGTGAAAAAGTAGTGATCCATCAGGCCAGAAAATATGGAACGACCAAATTTGGAATGGATCGCTTTATTAATGGCTTCCTCGATTTGATCACCATTAACTTTTTGACCAAATTTGGCAAAAGACCTATGCACCTTTTTGGATTACTGGGAACGATCGTGTTTTTCATCGGCTTCCTGTCATCCGTTTTTATTGGTGTCAGCAAACTAGTCAAATTATATCAACAGAAACCTGCGATATTAATCACTGACAATCCATGGTTTTATATCGCGCTTACCTGTATGATTTTAGGTTCACAATTATTTTTAGCCGGATTTTTGGGTGAATTGATATTGAGATCTAAAAGAAAACCGAAGCGTTATGAGGTAAGCGACAAATTAAATTTACCTAAAGACTAAAAATTATTATTGGCTGTGAGCAACCGCCTTAAATTCAGAGCAATATACAGCTCAAATTTTCACCCTAAAAAGTTTATCTTTGTACCCTTAAATATCAATCCATATGAATACCAGCGAAATAATCAACAAAGCCAAACATTGGATCAAAACTCCTTTTGATGCAGCAACTCAAAACGAAATACAAGAATTACTGAATTCCAACTCAAAAGATCTTGAAGATAGATTTTACAAAGACCTTGAATTTGGAACCGGTGGTATGAGAGGAATTATGGGCGCGGGTACCAATCGTATCAACAAATACACCTTAGGAAAAAATACACAGGGACTTTCTAATTATTTGCTGAGTGCTTTTGCGGATAAACAACCAAAAGTGGCCATTGCATACGATTGCAGACATAACAGTAAGACGTTTGCACAATCTGTGGCAAATGTATTTTCCGCCAATGGAATAATTGTCTATTTGTTCGAAGATCTTCGAGCCACACCTGAATTGTCCTATGCAGTAAGAGAACTTGGTTGTGACGCAGGAATTGTTTTAACCGCATCTCACAACCCCCCTGAATACAATGGATACAAGGTGTACTTTAATGATGGTGGGCAGATCATACCTCCACAAGACGGTGCGATAGTTGATGAAATTAACAAGGTTCAATTTGAAGACATCAAGTTTGAGGCCAATGAAGAGTTGATTCATGTTATTGGCGAAGAAGTGGACAAAAAATTCGCTGTTGAAGCTGTAGCAAATTCCACTTCTAAAAATACAGAAAACAGAGACCAGTTAAAAATTGTCTTTACATCCTTACATGGAACTTCCATTACGATGGTTCCCAGAGCATTGGAATTGGCAGGATTTACAGATGTGCATATCGTTGAAGAACAAAGAGAACCAAATGGTGATTTCCCGACAGTAGCCTCTCCGAACCCGGAAGAACCTGCCGCTTTAAAAATGGCAACTGATTTAGCAGATAAAATAGGTGCTGACATAGTGATCGGAACCGATCCGGACTGTGATCGTTTAGGAATTGCAGTACGAAATTTAGAAAACAAACTGGTTCTTTTAAACGGAAACCAGACCTTTGCTGTTTTGGTAGACGCATTGCTTCAAAAATGGGAACAGGAAGGAAGAATCAACGGAAAACAATTTGTAGGTTCTACCATAGTTTCTACCCCCATGATTAACGTATTGGCCAGCAGTTATGGTGTAGCCACCAAGGTTGGCTTAACTGGCTTTAAGTGGATCGCTAAAATGATCAGAGAAGCTGAAGGAACAGAAGAATTTATCGGCGGTGGTGAAGAGAGCTTTGGTTTTATGGTAGGTGACTTTGTCAGGGATAAAGATGCCGTATCTAGTACTCTACTTGCCTGCGAAATTGCAGCTATAGCCAAAAACAATGGAAGCTCAATTTATGAGGACCTCTTGAAACTATACGAAAAACATGGTTTTTATAAGGAACATTTAATTTCTGTGGTAAAAAAAGGTGTGGAAGGAGCACAGGAAATTCAACAAATGATGATCGACATGAGAAATAACCCTATCACAGAAATTCACGGTGAAAAGGTGAAATATTTGTTTGATTATGAAACTTCAGTGCGTAAAGACCTGATCACAGGTGAAGAAACAACCATTGATTTACCAAAATCGAATGTGTTGATATATCAAACTACTGAAGGAACAAGAATGGCTGCAAGACCTAGTGGCACAGAGCCTAAAATCAAATTCTATTTTAGCGTACATACAGAACTAGATGCTGTGGCAAATGCAAAAGAAGTGGAAGCAGGATTAGACCAAAAAATTCAAAGCATCATTAAAGAATTCAATCTTAACTAAACAGCGGTAGGGCAAGAAAAAATTGATGAAATATTTCAAGCAAATTATGATGTATGCCAGGCCTTATAAAGGCTACGGCATTTTAAACATCATCAGCAATATTTTTTACGCCTTGTTCGGAACCCTGGCTTTTGTCTCTTTGATGCCTATGCTCAAGGTGCTATTCAAAAGTTCAGAACCCCTTCAAACAGCTCCTACATATAAGGGTATTGTTGAACTTGGAGATTATAT
The DNA here is from genome assembly GCF_051011215.1 of Lutimonas sp. Lineage (NCBI taxonomy): Bacteria > Pseudomonadati > Bacteroidota > Flavobacteriia > Flavobacteriales > Flavobacteriaceae > Lutimonas > Lutimonas sp. Next base: position 108 of record NZ_JBPCUJ010000067.1, on the reverse strand, counting down.
TGAGAATTATATCAATTATTTTATCACCCAAAAAGTCAATACTGAAGGAGAACTCAAGGCCTTGATGTTTATGATTTTTATTGTCATTGCTACTTTTTTACTCAAAAA
>NZ_JBPCUJ010000066.1:0-9566 GCF_051011215.1 Lutimonas sp. | reverse complement strand
ACAATACCCCGTGTAAGGTATTTTTAACTGAAAGCATTAATTATCTATTCATTTGATTTTTTAGTCTTCAGAATACCATGAGCCTCGCAAAAATCTGATAGTTCTTCTATATTATGGCAAGCTGATTTTCTTAATATATTTTTTCTGTGTGTCGCCACGGTATGTTGGCTGATATATAATTTATCGCCTATCTCATTACTTGTTAATCCAGCGCATAGCTCTGCAATAATTTCATGCTCCCTTTTCGTAAAGTAATTGTGATATGCCTGGTATATATTTTTATTGAAAGCATCTTTATCTAGGCCTTCTGCCTTAAAGGAAAAACTGACGTTTGTAAAATCGTGCGCAAAAGTAACGTCTGTCAATTTGGTAACTGATTTCATTCGGTTGCCTACTGTATCTAAATCATAGATATACGATTGGCTCATGACCGTAACGTAATCACCATTCTTTTTTTCGACGGTATTTTAGGTATAAGGAATTGCCTTTGCTATGAGAAGGATCTTTAATGGTATGAAGTATTGATTCTCTAATTACTTTTGAAATAGTTTCTTCATCATCCGGGTGATAGGTATCTAAGAGTAAAGGAAGTGACATCTCCTCGTCAGAATATCCTAAGAGATTTTGAAAGCCTTTCTTATGCAACAATTGATTTTCATTAAAATCAATCACATACATACACTCATTTTTCATGATCAAAAAATCATCAAACACAGATTGCTTTTGTTCTAAACTAATATTGTTCTCTAGCAGAGATTGAATCATTACAAAAAAATCTTTCATTCAATTCAATTTAAAAATTTACCTTCTTGATCCATCTTTTAAATCTATCGAATCTTAATACTCAGTAAAAGTAAATTCTTCTTAAGAAATAATTATACGGCTACCCGTAAATCGATGTATATTCAAAATTTAATATCCTAAAAAATCAAGTTAAAAACTCGGGGGAATAGTGAATGTACACTTGATTCTTATCTTTGGTAAAATTAAACCGTATATTTGAGTTAATTATATACTCGCATAATAATGAGATTATTTTTTTTACTTGTATTTATTGGCCTTAACACTTATTCTCAAAAAATAAACATAGGGGATTTAAGGGGTTGTCTAAATTCATCTCTAGATACTCTCAACCATACTTTTGAGCTGTATTATGCAGATAAAATGGTGACAATTGACTTAGAAAGTTTTGAAAAAAAAACAATTACATTACAATTCGAAAATGAATCTGAAAAGGCCTTGATTCCGCTCTCCTACTATCCACTAAGATTTGAAAACTTCGTCTATTTTGTGCAAGGTCAGGGCGGTATGGTCTTTACGATTCAAAATGATACGATTAAAAGAATTGACAATTCCTATGACCATGGGATGCAATATGGCGCCAGTATTTTTAAGCATAATAACACCGTCTTTAAATATGGTGGCTATGGCTTTTGGTCGGTACGGGATTTTTTTACTTATTATGACAAAATGCAACATGAGTGGGAGGTATACCATCCTATCGAATCTGCAACAATTCCCAAAGGACTTCATGGCTCCTTTTGGATCAAAGACGCCTCGCGATTTTATGTTTTTAATGGTCAATATATCAATGAGAATAACAGAAGACAGAACTTTAAAAACACTGAGCTCTGGTCATTTGATTTTTCAACGAATACATGGAATCTTTTTGGCAGGCATGATTTTATAGATATGACACATAAAACCGTGGCATTCAAAAATAAGTTGCTATTAATTACCAGGAACAATCTTATTCAAATTGATATAAAAAACAACCTTAAAACTACCTATTCGCACAGTCCTTTAACAGCTCAGTTAAATAGTATGAGGCATGTTACCTTTTTTAAGGGCAAGTTTTATATGGTCCTCATTAATAAGACTGGCAGTTATCTTACCATTACCGATGAAGAAAGTTTCTTTGGGACCATTGAAAAGGAAGAAAAATTTTACAAAAACACTTCGTATTGGTTTACACGCATACTTTTATACACTGTCGTTTTGTCGTTTATTATTTTGATGTTCTTAATCTCTAAGCAAAGGCTCATCAAAATGAACAAATTACAATTGCTCGACAATGGAATCAAATACAAAAATAAATTCAGCGAAATTGAACCTGAATCAATGGCCATATTAAAATTACTATTAAAAAACAAGGAAGTTCCTTCTTCTGAAATATTAAAAATAGTTGAGAAACAACAGTATAGTCCGGCCCATAATGAACGTATTAAAGTTCAAAAAATAAACGATATCAATATCAAAATAGCAACTTTACTCGGAACAAAGGAAAACGTGATTACCAATGTTAAATCTAGCGCAGACAGAAGAATTCGACTTTACAATCTGTCTAAAAAATACTTTAATTTAAAAACCGTTAAATAAATTATTTTCTGATTTCAAACATCTCAAAATTATTTAGCTAATTTTTAGTATCTTAAAGCATCTTTTAAATATATACCAAGATGTTAAGCCAGAGATTAGATATTGCACTCAACAAATTGTACACCGCCTATTATAATGAGGAACTCAATCCCGAAAATTGTTGTCATTGCGCAGTTGGAAATATCTGCGACAATATTGATGCCTGGAAGCATTTTACAGATACTCACGGTTCTGTGAAACTAAATTATCTCGGCCGTTTGAACGAAGTCTTAGGCAAAAGGATCAATGGCTATTTACCCAGTGAATTACTTTATTTAGAAGCGGTATTTTTAAAGGCTTGTGGTTATTCCTTAAATTCCAGAAACCAACTGCTCAAACCAGCAGCAGTTATTGACCAGGAAATGATGTTTAAAGGGCTTTGTGCCACTATAGATTATCTGTGCGCCCTTGATGGCGTTGAGAATGTGATGGAGCTTTATAAGCGTTTTGATTTAACTGCAAATCGCAAAGGAAGTGCCGTTTATTAAGATTGATTTTTTTGAATTCTGAATATCGAAAAAGGAACGTCCAATGTCGAAGTTTCCTTACTCAAATGTACATTCCGACTTCTTACATCTCACCCGCCTGAAGCAGGCAGGCTTCACTCTGAACTTCATGAAATTGTAGATTCAATGAAGCTTCTTAGTGAATACTTCAAAATTCCTTGTTCGACATTCGATATTCGACCTTCAATTTCGTCTCTCACTGCCGCCTTAACTCTTAGTCTCCAAAATCTTATTCTGTTCTTCCATCAAATCGGTAAGTTTACTCAATAATTCAATGTTTTTTGGCGTAACGACGGTAGCATCCTTAGTGTCCTCAGCCTTCTTAATAAGTCGATTCATGAATTTCACCACAATAAAAATGGTGAACCCAATGATGAAGAAATCTATGCCTGCTTCAAGTAATGCTCCATAACCAATAGCCACTTCTGCTTTTGTTTCGACCCCATCAGCTCCGACAATAGCATCCTTTAAAACTAATTTTTTGTCGGCAAGGTTGGTATTACCAGACAGCAAGGATAAAGGGGGTAGCATTACCTTTTTGACCAACACATCGATCACCTTATTAAACGCAGCCCCAATAATGATACCAATGGCCATATCCATCATGTTTCCTTTGACAGCAAAGTCTTTAAATTCTTTAAAAAGTTTCATTTTTTTCTATTTTTAAGTGGCCAAAGATATCTGTAAAAGCCTTTAGTTCAAAACCACGGCTACTAATTCTATGAGTTTACAAAAAACGGTATCTTTAACTAAACCCAAATTTAACGTATGGATTTACAGTCCCTTTATCAAAAAGCCATCAATTTTGCCGGTGAAAAGCATGCCAACCAAAAAATTACAGGGAGTGAATCCAGTTATCTGGTGCATTTGTCGAATGTGGCGATGGAAATACTTTTAGCAAGTCAACACCGTCATGATTTTGATGTAAATTTTGCGGTTCAGGTTGCTTTATTGCATGATGTCATAGAAGACACTCCCACAAGCTTTGAGGAAATCAAATCAGTTTTTGGATTTCAAATTGCTGATGCCGTATTGGCCCTTTCTAAAAATCCTGATCTAAATCCTGAAGAGCGAATTCCTGATAGCCTGGCGCGAATCCGATTGCAACCAAAAGAAGTATGGGCGGTAAAACTTGCTGATCGAATAACCAATATGCAGGAACCTCCTGCTCATTGGGATAAAAATAAACGTATCGCCTATCAGGTAGCGGCCCGAATGATTTTGATGCAGTTAAAAGATGCCAATCACTATTTGGAACAAAGGTTAGAAGATAAAATCCTTGCCTATGATGCCTATATCGAATCCTAAAGAAGTTTCGTCTAATAAAGCAACCTCAATTTTAGATTCTCTTCTACTTTAATCTCTCCTGAATTTTCAAGTGTATTGCCTGAATGAGAATTGTTTTTGGCTCCCCATAAAAAGGCAGCATATTTTACCGGATTGTTTGTAAACGTATTATTCGAAATATCGACGTTCACAATTCCATAGGTACTGATTAGCACCTCATTTTTCACCTTAGAACCGCAATTATTAAATGAACTATTCTTTAGAGATAAATTTCCCCCAATGGTCGACTCATCATAGCCACCGCGATAGTAATCAATAGGACTTCCTTGAATATTCCTAAACTCACAGCCATCAACTAAAAGATTTTCAACATTGTAATCTCCCTTATCGTTTGTTTCTTCTGCCAACTCAATTCCAAAACTACAATCTGAAAAATGAGAATTACTAAATACGATCTGATCAGAGAAGGATTCTTTATAGGCCTTGAGAATGTATTTAAAATCATTTACCTCTAAACCATCCGCGTGAATATTATAGAGGCTGGACATGTTCTCTTTTAAGGAAGCAAAGGCCATTTGAGAGCCAGATCCTTCCAAACGTAGACCGATTAATTCTAAATCTCCTTTTGGATGCATCTCAAACAATGCTATGTCTTCTCCTCCCTTAAATTTAAGTACTGGTTTAGTTTCTTTGTTACTGGATTTTATAGTGATTTTTTTGTCGATAATCAAAGATACAGCTAGGTTGTATGTTCCCGAACTTAATACCAAAACATCTCCATCATCCGCAGACTTCAACGCTTTTGCAATGGCTCCTTTCCCTTTTTTAACCTGGATAATTCTCGCTTTCTTTTCGAATCCTTCATTCGAATAAAAAGTTGTTCCGTATTTTGACTTATTCAGGAAATCAAGCTCTTTCTCTGGTGAAGATACCATAGCTCCTGCTTTGTTAGAATCTAATCTCGAAGCCCCGAAAATATCCTTTGTGATTTTCTCAAATTCAAATCCAGGATACAAACTTATTTCCTCAGACTCAAGATCCGGCATAAAGACAACATCACTTATCTTTGTAATAGGAAAATCATCCGAGCTAAGACCTGAATTCTCTTTAAATGAAACACCTTGATTGTTGATCAGGTTACTCTTAAACAGTACTCCATCAATTGAATCGTGGGCCACAATCGGACTTGAATCTCCGTTTTCATTATAGATAAGATTATTAGCAACAAGAGTTCTTTTGGCCCTGGCTGACCTGATTTCTGAAGCAGGTAGAACATCCTTTTGACTTATATTGGTTCCTACTCCAAACTGCCATGGAGATGAGCAATTAACATAGGTATTAAAAGCAACGACAACATCTGTTACCTGGTTATATCTGTTTAATGGTGATTTTGGAATTCCATTCATAACAGCCAGAGGGCTCCGAAAACTACTTCCTTTTAAATTATAGAAGTAATTATTAACGACCCAATGACCTGTATTTATAATTCTGATTCCACCCATCTGCTCTGAGTTTTCATCTCCAATAAAATAATTACCATCAATGATACAGTAATTACCGTGCCTCATAACCAAAGAACCTTCAGACTTGTAAAAAACATTGTTTCTAAATTCATTGAAATTCGTTTTACTGGATATGACTTCTACTTCACCATCGCATCTTTCAAACAAATTATTGGCTACTAAGGTATTACTGGGTGACATCGAAGTAAAACTATTTCCTAACTGAATGGTTTCCCCGCTTGGGCCACCTTTAGGAGGTCTTGGCCCAAAATGATTATTCGTTATCTGATGGTAGTTTCTAATACTCCTGTTTCCTTCGATATCTACCCGTATCGTTGGTCCACGATTCGACTTTCCGGCAATATAGCAATGATCTAAGGTATTATGCCGACCGTGAAACTCAACCCAGCGATCAGCCCGATCTCTTTTTAACTGGTTATATTCAAGTATCACCGAGTTGGTTAAACTGCAATGATTCGCTACTGTATCCTGATGGGTTCTGAATTCAACAACAACATTTGATGGGGTTTGACCGTTTCTAAAAAACAAGCCACTTGCAATTAGATAATCCCCCCCAAATTTCAAATCAGATTGCCCTTCCAAAAAAACTTTTCCGGGAGTCTCTGCTTTCAATGAAATAGGAGCACTTTCGGTTCCTTTTCCTCGAAATTTTATTTGAACATCCTTCCAAATACCATTTTTTAAAATAATCTCATCTCCTGGTTTTGCATTGGCAATGGCCTCATGCAATTCTTTGTTATTTGTTACTAACTTTTGTTTGTCATTAGTAGGGGTTAAGCTTGAAAATATAAAAATCAAGCATAAAAAAAGGAATGTATATTTTTTCATTTTTAATATTTTAATTAAAATAAACCTGCAGACCTAGAATACCATTATAGGAAATGATACAGGAAAATAATAAAGCAACGACCAAACCTATGTTAACCCCGACACCCGTTTTATAGGTTTTCATCAAGGTTCTGTTGTTGACTAAAATAATAATCCCCAAGATGACCAAGGGTAAAACAAACACATTAAAAACCTGTGATAAAATCTGAATTTCGATTGGATTCGCTCCCAATACCGGAGAAATTAAAGCTACCAAACAGGCTATTCCGGTAATAATCCTGAATTGGGTTGAGTTTGTATCGAGCTTACCAGATTGGTAATCCGCTAATAACAAAGGAGCAATCAACAGGCAAGGAAAAATAGAAGAAAGGCCTGCACTCAAGGTTCCAAAGAAAAACAAGGTTGTGGCAAATTTTCCGGCAATCGGTTCAAGCGTATTTGCCATATCTAAGACCTGAGTCACAGTTTTACCCTGATGATACAGAGCTCCTGAAGCAACTGCCATAACCGCACCACTAATAGCAAAAACCAAAATAGCAGCTATGATAGCATCTTTTTTCTGTTGATCCAGTTGTTTGATCCCCCATCCTTTTCCTTGTACAAAAAGTGGTCTCGATAAAAAGGTAGCAGCAGCCATGGTGGTGCCTACAAAAGCAGCTACCATTAATTTTCCACCTGGTACTTGAGGAATTGAAGGAATCATACCTTCAATTACTTCTTTTGGTTGAGGATATACCAGGAATAAAGAGACTAGAAAAGAAAGCCCCATTATACTCACAAATATGACCAGTATTTTTTCAAAAAAAGTATATTTTCCTACCCATAACAGAGCATACATGATTCCAATAATCAAAACGGAAATGATAATGACCGAAGCATATTTATAAGCTCCAATTGAGGGAACATAAAGGTTGATCAACTCAAATATAATATTGGAAGAAATTCCTAAGATTCCCATTAAACTATTCCATTGACCAAAACTGACTCCAATGATGATTAGAATGGCAATAATTTTACCGCCTTTTATGTATTTTTTAAAACTAAATAGAGCCGTTTCTCCTGTTATCAAGGCATAATTTCCATAAACAAACATTAAGAGTCCTGAAAAAATACAACTTAACATCAACACCCACAGCAACTGCATATTAAACCTGCTTCCAGCTACGATCATCGAAGTAACACTGCCTGTGCCAATTGTGTAACCAATGGCGAATATCCCTGGTCCAAAACCAAGAATCAGAGCAATTATCCTGCTCAAAAAAGAGTGTTTTTTTGATGAAGTTCTGGTATCAGGCATGCTGATCAATAAATTATATTTGATGTAAATAATAATCAGCTACCACAAACACGTTGGCATTTGTAATAACTGATTTATCTATTTAGGCAATCATTTGACCTCTTCAATTATTTTGATAGATCCTGCTATCAATTTTTGAATCTCTTTAAGGTCAAAATTTCCTTGTGAATCTTTTTTAATAAGCTTAGAACCCATGCCCACACAGGTTACCCCTGCATCAAACCAGGCTTTTAGATTTTCCTTGGTCGGAGAAACACCACCTGTTGGCATGATCGAAGTCCAGGGCTGAGGACCTTTGATCCCCTTCACGAAATTCGGCCCATAAATATCGCCAGGAAAAAGTTTGACAATTTCACAGCCTAATTCTTCAGCTCTGGCAATTTCCGTTAAGGTACCACAGCCCGGAGACCAGAGTACTTTTCTCCTGTTGCAGGCAATGGCAATATCTTCTCTCAATACTGGGGTCACAATAAAATTGGCACCCAAAGACATAAATCTTGAAGCCGCTGCAGCATCTGTTACTGAGCCTACTCCCATCACCATTCCCGGTAATTCTTTATTGACATATTTTACCAATTCACCAAATACCTCGTGTGCAAAATCACCTCTTGCAGTGAACTCTAATAAACGAGCTCCCCCATCATAACATGCCTTTACAACTTGCTTACTTATTTCCAGATCTGGATGATAAAACAAAGGCACTAAGCCAGTTTCTTTCATCACCTGAGCTACTTCTAATCTTGTATATTTTGCCATATCAATAATTTATCTGGCAACACGTCCAGAGGCATCACCGCCCATTAATTTTTCAACTTCGGCCACCGTTACCAGGTTTGCATCTCCTTTGATGGTGTGCTTTAAACAGGACGCTGCTACTGCAAAATCCAATGCATTTTGATCGTCTTCAGGATAGGTCAATAAACCATAGATCAATCCTCCCATAAATGAATCTCCACCACCTACACGATCCACGATATCCGTAATCTGATACTGTCGTGTTTCAAACATTTTCTTTCCGTCATAGAGTACTCCGGCCCAGGTGTTATGTGAAGCCGATATAGATCCTCTTAACGTTGTAATTACTTTTTTAGCTTTAGGAAACTTCTCCATCATTTGCTGGCATACTGACAAGAAAGCCTCGGCTTTTACATCATGACCTTGTGTTGTAATATCAAGTCCTTCAGGTTTGATTCCAAAATGCATTTCTGCATCCTCTTCATTTCCTAAAATGATATCGCAATAAGAAGTTAACTCTGTCATAATAGCCTCTCTGTCACCTCCATATTTCCATAGCTTGGCACGGTAGTTTAAATCCGTAGAAATGGTAATACCTAAGTCACTTGCTGCTTTTACTGCTTCTAAACAAACATCTGCAGCTCCCTGAGAAATGGCTGGTGTAATTCCCGTCCAATGAAACCATTCAACACCTTCAAACACCTCAGCCCAATCGATCATACCTGATTCGATCTCTGCGATGGCCGAATGTGCTCTGTCATAGACTACTTTGGATCCTCTCGAAACGGCACCCGTTTCTAAGAAATAGATTCCCAATCGATCACCTCCATATACAATTTTATCAACACTTACTCCGCGCTTACGCATCTCCATCATGGCACATTCACCAATATCATTTTTTGGCAACCTCGTTACAAAGTCTACTGAGACTCCATAATTAGCAAGTGAAACCGCCACATTTGATTCTCCTCC
>NZ_JBPCUJ010000065.1:0-17783 GCF_051011215.1 Lutimonas sp. | reverse complement strand
GCATTGCTCTTGTCAGACTGATTGAAAAAAAATGGTTCTGCGCCCATTTTAAAGGCCATAATATACAATGACATAAAAACTCCTAGTTTGTAACAGGCCGCATAGATTCCCATTTGTTCCTTGCCAAGAAACTTGCTCAAAAGTAGCTTGTCAAGATTTTCATTGGTTACATAGGCAAGACTACTTATCATGATAGGGATCCCATAGAGCAGCATCTTGTGAAGCAATTTTTTATCAAAAGAAATTTTGAATTTAAAGACCAGTGGGAACAACAATAAGAAGGTGACAAGACTGGCCAAAAGATTCGAAATGAAAATAAATAGCACAAGTGGTTGACTGTTAAAGCCGGCAGCGATGAATTCAGGTACATAATTACCATGCTCACGCGCATTTGGAACGTATAATAGAAAGTACAAATTGAAAATTGCGAATACGGTTACATTCAAAACTTTATAAAACGTAAATTTTATAGGTCTGTTAGTCACCCTAAGATATGCGAATGGAATAACAAGTAAAGTATCAAAAGTTGTAACGAGAATCAAGATTCTCAAGGTTATTGCATCTGAAAATCCAAGGTGCTGTGAAATTACATCACTAAACATAAAGGTTAAGGTCATAAACAGCAGGGTAGTGGTGAGTAAACTCAAAAAAGCTGTAGAAATAACTTTTCCTTTTTCCTTTTCCTTTGTAAAGAACCTGAAAAATGCAGTTTCCATCCCATAAGTTAGAAGCGCATTGAAATAAGCCGCATAAACAAAGTAAATGGTGCTTTCAGCATAATTCTCAGAAATAAGGGTATTGGTGTGTAATTTAACAAGTATAATATTGATAGCCCTTGGCAAAACGGCGGCGATCCCGTAAATAATTGTATCCCTGAAAAACCGTTTTAAAGTGCTCAATGTGCGATTGATTGAATAATCTTTAAGCAAAAATAAAATTTATGACATATAAAAGTCAAAATAAGGAGAAAATCTTTTGACATAAAAAAAGCCCTTGCGTTGGCAAGGGCTTTTTTTTTTGCATGAACTAAGAATTAAGCTTCAATTGGTTCAATAGAAACATATGATCTATTGTCTTTTTTCTTAGTAAATTTTACGATTCCATTTACTTGAGCATGTAATGTATGGTCTTTCCCCATATATACATTTTCACCTGGATGATGCTTTGTACCTCTTTGACGAACTAGTATGTTTCCAGCTAGAGCGCCTTGACCACCAAAGATTTTAACTCCTAGTCGTTTCGATTCTGATTCTCTACCGTTCTTAGAACTACCTACACCTTTTTTATGAGCCATGATCTAATATTTTTTCTGGGTTAATTATTTTTTAGGGCTTTCCTTTTTTGCAGCTGGTTTTTTAGCTGCAGCTTTTGGTGCTGCTTTTTTTGGAGCAGCTTTAGCAGGTGCCTTTGCTTCTTTTGTTGCTGTTGTTTTTGCAGGAGCTTTTTTAGCTACGGCTTTTTTCTCAGCTTTTGGTTCTTCTGTTTTAGCTGCTGCTTTTTTAGCTGGAGCTTTCGTTGAAATACCTTCAATCTGGATTTCAGAAAGATATTGGCGATGACCATTTTTCTTTTTAAAACCTTTTCTACGTTTCTTTTTGAAAACGATTACTTTATCACCTTTAAGGTGATTCAAGACCTTTGCAGTAACTACTGCATTTTTTATAACCGGGGCGCCAATAGTTACTTTGCCATCATCTAGTAAAAGAACTTTATCAAAAGAAACTTTCGATCCTTCTTTCTCTTCTAAGCGATGAACAAAAACCTTTTGGTCTTTAGCAACTTTAAATTGCTGCCCTGCTATCTCTACAATTGCATACATTGATTTATGTTTTTGCTTTTAATAAAATAGTTTGCCCATTCTCATTAGGCGGGTGCAAATATACATCTTTTTATTAAATGGAGAAAACTTTTTAAAAGCATTATTTGCTTAGTAATCTGATAAATAAGTAGCTCTTGGAATTATTTTTTTTTATTCGTCAGATATACCCCCAAAAGAATCAGAAAACCGGCAAGAAACTGACCCAAATAGAGCTTTTCGCCATCAAGTACTCCCCAGAAAATAGCAACTATCGGGATCAGGTAGGTTACAGAACTGGAAAATATAGGGGAGGATATCTGTATGAGTTTGTTAAATAATGTTTTTGCCATGGCCGTTCCAAAGACAGATAAAAGCACCAGATATAACAATGATGATTCCGCATTTGAGATGGTTGTCATATTAAAAAAACCAGTTGAATAAAGTACAATAAGTGCAGGAATAAAGATGATGATAAAATTTCCTGTAACGATGGTTAGGGCATTTAAGTCATCGAGGTGTTTTTTTAGAATATTTACATTGAAGGCATAGCCAATAGATGCGATGACAACCAGTAATGCATACAAATAGTTTTGATCGGGATTAAGATCTGCTCCCTTGAGTATTAAAAAAAGCGCACCTATAAGCCCTATTACAACCCCAATTAGTTGCTTTCTTATAAAACTAAACCCAAAGAAGAAACTGCCGACAAGAAGTGTATTTAACGGAGTTAGTGAATTAAGAATAGAAACGATAGAACTATCTATTTTTTGAACGGCAAAAGAAAATAAGAAAGCCGGGATAAAGGTGCCGATCATTGCTGTAATGGCGATATAATACCACTGTTTCTTTGTTACGGTTGGGATTTTTTTAAACCCAACTGCAAATAAGGTCAGCCCGGTAAAAATGATTCGCAGAGCACCGACCTGAACAGGATCCAGATGGATCAATGCCTTTTTTATCAAGATAAAGGAGCTGCCCCAAATGATAGCGAGTATTATGAGAATTATCCATCTCGACCTTATGTTACCCATGATACTTAAACAACTTAGCAAAGACAATTGTTGATGGGAAATAATGCTTATTTTTGCCCATATATTTATAATTTTAAGCTTGTGAAAGTACATATTAAATTTATTTCGTTGGTGATAATCGTATTGTTTTTTGTTTCGTGTGATTCAAAAAAAGAGAGTCAGTCAGAGCAGTCTGATGAGCAAGAGAAGGAATTGGTAGCTGAGGATATTCAGCAGGTTAAGGTAGATATTAAAGGAATGACCTGTGAGATTGGATGTGCCCGATTGATTCAGTCAAAACTGTATAAAGCCGATGGTGTAACCTTTGCAAAAGTATCTTTTGCTGATAGTTCTGGAGTTGTTAGTTTTGATCAGAATAGAATTAGTCAAAAAGAAATTAAACAAATCATTGAAGGAACTGCCGGAGGAGAGATCTATTCTGTTGCTTCAATTGAAAACATAAAAGAAGCTTCGGAGAATATTGATGTTCATTGATATTTAATGTTTTAACATGTGGTATACAATTCCAATTCTTCTTATCTTTGCTCTTATACTTAACCCTAAAACTAGTTCAATTATGAAATTAATGAAAATAATGTTTACTCTGATGTTGGTGTCCGTATTGGCATTTTCATGTAAATCAGATAAAAAGGAAGCTGCTGAAGACGCAGTGGAAGAAGTAGCCACTGAAACTGAGGCTGCCGTAGCGGATACAGAAGAACCTGCTGCAGAAGCTGCTGAAGCGACAAGTGAAGAAGGTGTAGAGGCTGCTGAAAATGCAGATGAAGCTGTTGAAGAAGCTGGAGAAGCAATTGCTGAGAAAAAAATAACAGTCGTTTTTCCTAAGGATACAAAACTTCAAGATGAGACGAAGGAAGCTATTAAGGAATTGGTAGACGGTCATCCAGAGATTGAAGCTCATTTTCATTCTGCTTATGGTTTTGCTGTTTTTCCAAAAATCACAAAAGGAGGTTTAGGAATCGGTGGCGCAGGTGGTCATGGATTGGTGTTCGATAATAAAACGGTTATCGGAGAATCTAAATTGGCACAAGCAACTTTCGGATTGCAGGCAGGTGGACAACAATATATGGAGGTAATCTTTTTTGAAGATCAACCAGCCTTGGATAGATTTACAGCAGGAAAAGTTAAATTCTCTGGTCAGGCATCTGCAGTAGCTTTAAAAGATGGAGCTTCTGTTGATATTGATTATCAAGATGGTGTTGCGATCTTTACAAAAACAATTGGTGGTTTAATGGCCGAAGCTTCTGTGGGAGGACAGTCATTTAAATACAAACCTGGTATCAATTAATCAGAAAGATTTGAAAATATTGGAAAGAGCCCTTGTGGCTCTTTTTTTTGTCTCTTTTTTAATTTTTTTGCAGTGATTATTAGCATTTTAGAAGATAAAGTACTTATTTTGTCAGAATAGTTAACTTAATCTTAATAAAAAATGAAAATATTAAAATTATTATTGGTGTTTACCTTGGTAAGTACGATTGCCCTTTCTTGTAAAGAATCAAAAAAAGAAGAAGTATCAGAGGATGCTGTTGAAATGACTGAAGAGTCTGAAGCAGTTGCTGAAGATGATGGTGCAGCTGCTGCTGCTGCCTCAGATGCTGAAGATGATGGATCTTCAGATGCTGCGGCTGGTGCTGCTGCAGGTGCAGGTGCTGCCGCTGCTGCGAGTAGTGCTTCCGATTCAGAAGAAGGTGAGGAAGTTATAGAGGTAGTTGAAACCGATGTTGTTGAAGTAGAAACGTTGGTAATTCCGGCAGGAGTTATTGAAGAAGAACTTGCTGATACGCCAGTAGTTTATCCGGGTTGTACAGGTTCAGTTGAAGAAATCAGAGCTTGTAATAAAGAGAGTTTTATTGCCTATTTGAAAGATGCTTTTAACCATGATGTAGCCAAGGATGCCGGTCTAAAGAGAGGTGATTATGAAATAGGTGTTGTAATGCACGTGAATAAAGCAGGTCGTGTATTTTCTTTAAGAGTTATAGCGCCTAAAAAAGCGTTGGAAAACGAAATGGTGAGAATTATCAACGATACTCCAAAAGTGACACCTGCAACACATAAAGGTGCACCAGTAGGTGTGAGTTTGAAGTTCAACGTTGATTTCCGTGTAGAGAAATTATAACAGTCAATGTGCACTGTTGAATTGAAAACCTGAATTTAATTCGGGTTTTTTTGTCATCAGAATTAATGGATGATGGAAACTGTCGAAATAAGAATTAATTAAACCTAAAATTTATGAAAATTGTACGATTATTATGCATGTTTACTTTGGTAAGTATACTTGCGATTTCTTGTAAAGAAACAAAAAAAGAAGACGTTCAGGATGATGCTGCCGTGGAGATGACCGATGAATCAGTTGATTCCGAAGAAGCTGTTGAGGCTACAACCCCAGAACCTGACATTAGTGCTGGAGAATCGGATAATTCCGGGGCTGCTGCGTCAGCAGGTGCAGCCGCAGCAGGAGGTGCTGAGGCTCATGAAGCTGCTAAAGGCATCGAGGCTGAAACGAAAGGTATAGAAGAAGTTCCTGTACCTGAAGGTGTAATTGCGGAGGAGTTAGCTGACACGTCTGTTATTTATCCAGGATGTTCAGGAACTGCGGAAGAGATTCGAGCTTGTAATAGAAAAAGCTTTGTTGAGTTTATTCAAAATGAGTTCGATAAGAACATTGGTCCTTCCTTGAATTTAGGTACTGGAGATTTTCAAATCAGAAGTTTTTTGCACATAGATGAATCTGGAAAAATGTCTGCGTTAAAAGTAGTTGCTCCACATCCTGCATTAGAAACAGAAATGAAACGTGTAATTGCAAAGGTTCCAACTGTTGTTCCTGCTACAAAAGATGGTAAACCTGTAGGGATTACCTTTATGCTCCCTGTTAAATTTCAGGTGGAACTCTAAATAAATTAAGAGTATTTAAAAAAGGCCTGAATTATTTTCAGGCTTTTTTTATGCTTAAATAATAGCTACTTCAGAATTTCTTCATATTTGTTTCTTTATATTGCACGCTTAAATATTTAACTTAAAATTAACAACTATGAAATTGATCAAAGGAATATTTGTAATCGCTGTATTAAGCGTTCTTACATTTTCATGTGACCAAGCAAAAAAAGAAACGGCAACTGATGCTGCTAACGAAGCAGTAGAAGCTGTAGAAACTGCTGCTGATGCAACTGCAGAGACTGTTGAAGAAGGAGCTGAAGCTGTTGAGCAAGCTGTAGATTCAGTAGCTGCTGATGCAGAAAAAGCTGTAGATTCAGCTAAAGTTATGGCTGATGGTGCTGTAAAAAAATGTGAAGGTAAATGTGCCAAAGACGGTAAGTCTTGTGACGGAAGCTGTAAAGCTTAACTCAGAAACTTCATAAAATAAATAAAAGCTACCCCTGAGGTAGCTTTTTTTTGCTCCAGATAGTAATTTTATTTCTCAATGAATAATAGAGAAATAATAAACTGATTACATACAATATTCCGACAAGTTGGTGCAGGGTACCATAAAAAAGAGGAATACCAGTCTTAATTCTAAGCAGGGTCATAATACCCAGGAAAACCTGAAATACAACCAACAGGTACGAGACGGTTAGCCATTTAATAGCACTGGTGTGTACGTGATTTCTCTTTTTATGATAAAAATATACAGTTAGTGCAAGAATGATATAAGCCAGCAGGCGATGCACAAACTGTACAAGAGCCGGAGCAAAGGCAAACCTGTCATAGTTTGTCAGATTGTGCCAGGTCCAGTTATCACCATTTAATAAAACTTCTGGAATAAAGGTCCCGTTCATGGAAGGCCAGGTGGCGTAATAAAGACCCGCTCGCATTCCAGCCATTAGCCCGGCAAAAATCAATTGTACTGTAGTAAAGATTAATAAAATCATGACAAACTTTGTATGACCTTTTTTCGGTTTATTTTCCATTAAATAAACGTCGGCAATGCACTTTACCATAGCGCCAATAGTAAGGACCGCCAGCATAAAGTGCAGGGTAAGTTTATAGGCATTTACCCAGGGCCTGTCAACCAATCCACTCATAACCATAATCCATCCGGCAGAAGCCGTTAAAGCAGTTAGAATTACTACCAATGCAAGTCTTTTGATAAGAAAGAAGTCTATTTGTTTACGAATGACGAATATGATAAAAGGAATTAAGAAGATCAGTCCTAAGGTTCTTACCCACAGACGATGCATATATTCCCAGAAATAAATAAATTTAAATTGTTTTAAGGTGAAGTCTGAGTTGATTTTCTCGAATTGAGGCGTCTGTTTGTACAATTCAAATACTTCCAGCCATTGCTCTTTGTTCAAAGGAGGAATAACACCTGTAATAATATCCCAGCTCGTAATGGAAAGGCCCGACCCTGTGAGTCTGGTAATACCTCCCAGGATCACTTGACCAATAAGCATTATCAGGCCAGTGAGTAGCCAGAATCTGATGGTTTTAGTATAGAGATATTTTTTCTTCAATTAATTCGTTTTTAAAGATTCATCTTTCCACTGCATCGATTCAATCATTGTGATGATATCCTTTTGCAAGTAACTTATGGCCGGTTTGATTGAATCGTAATTCGGCTGCACATTGAAATATACAGCACCAGTTATAAAATGTTTACTGCTGTCTGTAACGTGAAACTGAATAGGAGAGGCCGCATTACCAGAAACCTCAAAAATTGAGCCATATACTTTTCTGTCTTTATTTGCATAAGGAACTGAGCTGATACCATCCGCTTTGATCGTGTGATTAAACGTTAATTTTTCCGCTTCAAGAAATAACTCTTTTAGGTTATTGTTAACCGGTCTATAGGTCATGTTGATAGAGGCCTTTAATTTTGGATAGTCAATATTCACCCAGCATTTTTCATTAATTTGAACATCTGTTGCCTGTGAAGCATCAAAAACATATGGACAATCTGAACTGACAGGTTTGTAAACTGGTTCCGGATATTCAAGCCTCAGTTGCGCTTTGGGTTTCGGAAGAACTTCATCTTTGCATGAAATCAAAGTCATGCAACATAAAAAGGTGATAAAGCTTAATTTGATAAAAAGTTTTCTCATCATTATTATTTCTTCATTGGTAGGCTTACTTTAACCTGTTTGATTCTTTTTTTATCGATTGCCTCAATTATAAAATTGTAATTATTAAAGGAGACTTTGTCATTTTTTTTAGGAAATTTACCTGTAATTTCAAGAATGAATCCAGCGAGCGTTTCTGCTTCAAATTTATTTTCTTCAAAGATAGATTCTTCAATTTGTAATACTTTGTAAAAATCCTTTAAAGTTATTTTTCCTTCAAAAACATAATTATTCTCATCCAACTTTGAATAAGAGAGATCATTTTGATCAAATTCATCAGAAATATCTCCTACAATTTCTTCAATAATATCTTCCAGAGTAATCAGACCAGAAGTGCCGCCATATTCATCCACAACGATGGCCATATGGTTTTTCATTTCCTGGAACTCTTTTAGAAGGTCATCCAGTTTTTTGTTTTCGGGAACAAAAAATGCCTCTCGAATGATTTTTTTCCATTGAAAAGTTTTTTTATTCAAATGTGGAATCAGGTCTTTGGTATAAAGTATGCCGATGATCGTATCAATATTATCATCGTATACAGGAATTCTGGAATGTCCTTTTTTAATGATCATTTCAGTAACCGTATTGAATTCTTCTTCTGAAGACAAAGCAAAAATATCCATCCTTGGACACATGATCTGAGAAGTATCCGTATTTCCAAAATTAACAATACCCTGTAAGATTTTTTTCTCTTCTTTTGTTGTAGCCCCTTTTGAGGTCAATTCCAGCGCCTGAGATAATACTTCAACGGAAAAGTCAGATTGTTTTCTACTCAATTTTTTTTCTACTACCTTGGTTAAACTCATTAAAGGTTTGCTCAAAAACGAAAGTGAAGAATTTAAGAAAATCATTGGTTTGGCCATAAATGCGGCAAAGCTATATGAATTTCTATTCGCGTATATTTTAGGCAGGACTTCGCCGAACAGGAGTATTAAAAATGTGACAAGAACAATCTCAATTAAAAATTTAACAACAGGAGAAGAAAGGTTTTGAAAAAAGTAGTCGCCAACATAGGTAAACAGTAGGATAAAAAGTATGTTGATGAAGTTGTTCGCAATTAAAATTGTTGCCAGTAATTTCTTTGGATCTTCTAAGAGCTGATGGACCTGTTTACTATTTTTATTTGATTCCTCTTCCAGATCGGGTTTGCTCAGAGAAAAAAAAGCAACCTCAGTTCCGGAGATTATACCTGAAAATATAAGAAGGACAATCAAAGAAATAATACCGACGGTAGCTTGCCAGCCCAATTCAATAGCTAAAAAAATACTTGTGGGTTCAGGGTCCAATGAATAATCTTTTAATTCATATTAATTTTTCACCTAAAACGGCAGATCATCAGGGGTTTCAGTAGCTGGACTGCCTGCTGGTCTATTTTCAGTTGCACCTTGACCGGAAGGAGCAGGACTATTCAGGTCTTTTTTTGTTGTTAGAAAAGTCATTTCCAGGGCATGT
The DNA here is from genome assembly GCF_051011215.1 of Lutimonas sp. Lineage (NCBI taxonomy): Bacteria > Pseudomonadati > Bacteroidota > Flavobacteriia > Flavobacteriales > Flavobacteriaceae > Lutimonas > Lutimonas sp. The sequence continues at coordinate 8,445 of NZ_JBPCUJ010000065.1, read as the reverse complement.
ATCTCAGTAGTATATCTCTTTACACCTTCCTGTTCCCATTGACGTGTTTTAATTTTTCCTTCAACAAAAATCCGGTCTCCTTTGCTTAAATATTTCTCGCACAATTCTGCCAGTTTATTTCTTACAACAATAGTATGCCATTCTGTTGTAGTTACCTTTTCTCCGGTTTGTCTGTTACTAAAGGATTCATTTGTGGCTATCGGGAATCTTCCAATGCAGTTTCCTCCTTCAAAATAATGCATTTTCACTTCATCACCCAGGTGCCCGATCAGCATTACTTTATTTAACGAATTTGCCATAACGATTAATTAAAAATCAAAGATAGTCAAATTGACAGAATCCCTTAATTTACAAGATGATATTTATCAACAAAATTCTGAAGTAAAACAGGTAGGGCAAGTGATTTTAAATCTTTCCATGGATATAATTCTTCTACTTTTTCCTCAGGTTCTATGATCCAAAATGAAGCAAATAATGTTTGATGGGATAATTTATGAACTACGGGGATTTCATTAAACTTTCTTAGCTTAAAGGAGCCCTTAATTGAAAGTTCCTGGAAAATAAAATTTTCAAATGTGGAATTGTCAAAATCGTCATTTTTAGTTTCCAGCAATGGAAATTCATATAGATTTTGCCATATGTCTTTTTTTAACCGTTGCCTGATCACAGTAGCTTCACCTTTATAGTCTACGACCAAATAGTTAAAATACCTTTTTCTAACTTTTAGTTTTTTAATTTTAACCGGAAGAAGGTCTGTTTTACTCTCATTGAAGGCATAGCAACGATGATTGAAAATGCAGGTTTGACATTTTGGTTTTTGTGGCAGACATACCATGGCCCCGAATTCCATTAGGGCCTGATTATGAGTTCCCGGATCATCCACGTCTAATAGATTCTGAGCCAAAAGTTTAAATTCAGCAATTCCTTTTGATTCATTAATAGGTGTTTTGATGCCGAAAATTCTTGAAAGAACTCTGTAGACATTTCCATCGACTACCGCATGAGGCTGATTAAATGCGATTGATGCAATAGCTGAGGCAGTATAATCCCCAATACCCTTTAACTTCAAAAGATCTTTATACGTATTGGGAAATGTTCCATTATACTCATTGACCACAGTTTTAGCAGCACTGTGAAGATTTCGTGCTCTGGAATAGTAACCTAAGCCCTGCCATAATTTTAAAATGTGCTTTTCATCTGCTGCTGCGAGGGCAAAAATATCATCAAATTCATCGACGAATTTTTCATAAAAAGAAGTGCCTTGTGCAACACGTGTCTGCTGCAGTATGATTTCGGATAACCAGATATAAAAAGGATCTTTGGTTTTTCTCCAAGGCAAATCCCGAAGATTATTTAAATACCACATTATTAATGGGTTAGAAAAACTTGATTTTTGCCTCATTTTGCAATAGTACAATTTTTTTATCTAATTAAATTTTAATCATTTAGCTTTCCGAAATTGATTTATTGTATTATATTTGCCGACTCAAATGGAGGAAAAAAATAACGTATAAATAATTTAAAATGACAAAAGCAGAGATCGTAGCTAACATTTCAGAAAATTCTGGTATTGAAAAAGCTGATGTTTTAAGAGTGGTTGAGGATTTTATGGTAGAAGTTAAAGATTCACTGAACCAAGGAAACAATGTTTATTTAAGAGGTTTTGGAAGTTTTATCGTAAAAGAAAGAGCTGAAAAAACAGGAAGAAATATTTCTAAGAATACGACAATTAAAATACCTGCTCACAACATTCCAGCGTTCAAACCTGCAAAAGTTTTTGTAGAGAGCGTTAAAAAAAGTGTTGCAGTAAAATAATAAAAATCTTATAATCCAGTTTATTATGCCAAGTGGTAAAAAAAGAAAGCGAAGCAAAATTTCGACGCACAAGCGTAAGAAGAGAAGCAGACAAAATAGACATAAGAAGAAAAAATAACAAATAGGTGAGCAATCACCTATTTGTTTTAACTTTTCAGTTTAGTAAGTTCATTGACATAAAATTTGCTCAGGCAAATACGAGGTTATAAGAAATAACCAAACACATTTATTAATCAATCTATCTGTATTTTGATAAAAAAATCAATGCAGGTGGATGTAAATATATAACAGAGTGAAAACAGAATTAATAATTAGATCGAATTCCTCTGATATAGATTTTGCCTTATTAAAAGACGGAAAACTTGTTGAGTTGCACAATGAAACTTTAGATAATAATTTCTCAGTTGGAGATATTTTTTTATCGAAGGTTAAAAAAACTTTATCGGGACTAAATGCATCATTTGTGAATGTTGGAAGTGAGAAAGATGCCTTTCTTCATTATCATGATTTAGGACCACAATTATCATCTTTAAAAAATTTCACACATCAAGTTAGTACAGGAAAAAGAAAGGATTACACTTTAAAAAATTTCCGAATCGAGAAAGATATCGATAAACACGGAAAAATTGATGACGCAATTAAAGCGGGACAAAACATGCTAGTACAGGTTGTGAAAGAGCCTATTTCTACCAAAGGACCGCGGATAAGTTCTGAATTATCTATTGCAGGGAGATACCTGGTGTTAGTACCATTTTCTGATCGTGTATCAGTATCCCAGAAAATAACAAATAATAAAGAGAAAGAGCGCTTAAAAAGGTTAGCACAAAGTATTAAACCAAAAGGATTTGGTGTAATACTTAGAACGGTTGCCCAAGGAATAAAAGTTGCTGAGTTAGACAGAGATTTACAGTACTCTGTTCAGCGTTGGGTAAACATGTGCAAGCAAATACCAAATGCACAAGCTCCTCAAAAAGTATTATCTGAATTAAACAGAGCTTCATCAATTCTTAGAGACGTTTTTGATGGGTCGTTCACAAGTATTATTACGAACGATTTGTCTTTACACCAAGAGATTATTGACTATTTAGAGAGAATTGCACCAGAAAAAAAATCAATTGCAAAGCACTATAAATCAAGAGTGCCAATATTTGATTATTACGGTATTGAAAAGCAGATAAAATCAGCTTTTGGTAAAACCGTTTCTATGCGCAAAGGAGCTTATTTGGTAATCGAGCACACTGAAGCTTTGCATGTTATTGATGTGAATTCAGGGAACAGATCAAATAAAGCTAATTCTCAGGCAGACACCGCTCTTGAAGTTAATTTAATTGCAGCAACAGAGATTGCAAGACAACTTCAATTGAGAGATATGGGTGGAATAATCGTAGTGGACTTCATAGATATGCATATCGCAGATCACAGAAAAAAATTATATGACCATCTTAGAAAAGAGATGAGTAGTTCTCGGACTAAACATAAAGTGTTACCTCCAAGTAAATTCGGACTGGTACAAATTACAAGACAAAGAGTAAGACCAGAAAGAAATATAAAAACGAAAGAGGATAATCCAAATAAAAATGGAGAAGTTGAAGCACCAATTGTTTTAATAGAAAGAATAGAATCCCAGTTGACAAAGATGATGGAAGAAAATCGATCAGGAATTGCATTACATACGCATTCGTTCGTAGCTTCATATCTTACAAAAGGATTTAATTCAATTCAAATGAAATGGTTCTTAAAGTATAAGAAGTGGGTAAAAGTTGTTCCACGAGATGCTTTTCCATATTTAAAATATCAATTTGTCGATCAGAACGACAAAATAATAAGGTAAGTATATATCATAAAGCCCCGCAGATGCGGGGCTTTTTTTTTGCTCTTAAATCAATATTTTTGAGATGAGTTTTCTTCGGTCTTTTAGCTGAACTTTTAGGATGTAAATAGCCCTTCTGGGCAAACCGTGCCAGTTAATATAGGCATGATCATTCGTAACTGATACATCCCGGAGTTTACGACCGTTCAAATCGAATACTTCAATTCGCTCTATTCTATCGCTGGTATTGGTTTTTACAAGTAAATAATCATCATTTAAATTCCAGTTTAACTTTGTCTCAATATGATTCGATTCTACGAGTTCCTTGTTTGTAAAACTCAACTCAAAACGATCATCACAAGGCCCTGATTTATCGATGGAAAAGCTATAAGGAATGTGATTTAACAGATGCTTTTTTTGGAGATGATTGTCTGAGAGAATTATATCGAAATCCTTGATGCCTCCTTCAATATGGTCAACACTAATTTTTAATGTTTTGTTGAGATAATTATTTGGAATAAATCCGAGTTTGATTTGTTCATGACCTGAGAATGGAGGGAGGCTTTGAATGCCTAACTTTTCCTTTTTGACGATGGAATAGAGATGTAGGTTATCTGTGTTTACAATACGAATACCGTCATAGTTCTTATCAAAATCAATTTTTCCGTACTTGTTGAAACCAATCAATACTTGACTAAAGGCCCCGTCCAGATACGTTAGATTTAACCATAATTTTGTTTCCTTTTTAGTGCTGATGGGTTTGAAAAAATGGGTGTTATTTTCCTTTTCTCTCATAGAGTTGTTTAGTGTCAGCGTTCCACTATTTTTTGCTTCGACGAAAAAACCCTGACAGCTGCTGATTGAGTTTGTTGGAGTCTCACCATTTTTAGTGGCTTTGATACCGCCAACTCCAATAGTATACATAGCATAGTCACTTGAAGAATACTGCCCGCTATTGTTTGTGCCTTGGGTATTTGCTGCAGTCTCATGTGTCCAAAAGTATAGCGTGCCATATAATAAATTCATGTTCTGAGAATGCCCAAATATGCTTTCTGCATTTATTGCTGAAGGGTAAGGATTTCCAATGAAATTCCATGCCGGACTGTTGCTAATTGGGAATTGTTTCTCTATGGGAATTTTGATTGTACCTGAATTAACAGGTCCTTCAAAAACAACTTTTTGATTCTTGGATAAAGGGATAGGATTAGGAGCCATGGAAGTATAGCCCCTCCCTATTTCCATGACTCCTGAAACTCCTATCCATGCGTTATCGTTGTCATCTTGACTATCGTTGTTACTGTCGGAGTATTCTTGTGTCGAAAAGATGAAAAATGAGTTTTTGGGAGACGCTTTAAAAACATTTTCCAATTGTGCACTTTCAACGGGGCTTGACCAGAATGTGTAGTCTAATGGCCGAAGAGATGAGGTGGTTTTGTGAATTTTAATGTTTCCATGTACCTCTATTTTACCTGCATCTTCTATCATGATTAGCGATGCATTGTTTTCAACTTCAAGAAGGCCATCAACGAGGAGGTCTTTCTTGATCTCAATGGATGTTTCTGCCGAAGCTATTAGCTGAATATTCTTTTCGATAATCAAGGAGCAGGTAGACAGATCTCCATGAATACCCGTGATATAATTGTGAGAGATGATAGCTGTTTTGTTTGTATCGGGGAATCCGTTGGTCCATCCAGATTCAGACCAGATTGTTTGTGCGGAATTATAGGTTCCTATCCTTGCGTCTGAGCTCGTTATTGCCTTGTCAACTGATTCAATAGACAGCTCTTCCCAATTTGATTCTATAAAGCCCGTATTTGGTAATGAAGCATCACATCCGGATTTTCTAATAAGACTAAGATTACTTCCCCAATTTCCGGATTTGCCAATAATATCTGTTCGATCAACCCAACAGTCCTCGGCGTCAGATGTGGAAATCAGGATGATGTCGTCTCCGGTAAAGGTGCAAACCGATGTTTTTATTTCATTCCCATCCAATGCGTATTCAGGCATTGTTACATTAAAGGTCGCCGAGAATTTTAAGGAACTGTTTTCTGGAATTGAAGGGATTAATATTTTTCTATAAGGTTTTGATCCGATTGGGTTTTGCGTTTCTGAGTTTCTGTAGAGAGCGAGATAATAGGTGTCGGCAGGACTACTTTCATTTTTGATATTACTTACTTCAATCCATTTATTATTCGAATTGCCTTCATAATATTGGGAGATGATAAGTGGATGATTTACTTCATTTGTTCCTTCACCTTGTATCACAAATTCAAATTCCTGTTCAGATGGGTCATTGTTTAAAATTTTCAGGGTATTTGTATGCAGCCCAAAGGATGTTGGCGAATACCTAACAGTCAGGATGATACTGTCATTCGGAACTATTGAAACCGGTTCTTGAAAATCATGAGAAAAAAGAGAATTACCTTGACCCCCGAGGTTTACCGCTGAAATGTTCAGATCCTTGATGCCCGTATTTTTAATAGAAAAGGCTCGTACTATAATGGTATCTCTTGAAACTGGCCAGGCACCAAAATACGTGTTGTTTGATAAGCTTGATGTAGCATCTGAATCATTGATTTGTTTACCGAGTCCGCTAACTTCAATTTCTGGAAAATCATCTTCACAGAAGCTGCCGTGGGTATTCAGATTTTTAATATAATCCAGGTCGTAAATGTCCCATTCATTGGGGTCATATTCGCTGTTCGGACTTTGAACCTCACTTTTTCTCAATAAGCATACATCCTTGGCAAAATTGCCTGAAGAGCCAATGATTCCAATTAAATCAATCAATATACCTGATTTTTCGAGGGCAATTTTATCGTCACCGTTATAATCCATTACCGCATTGTTCGTACTTATATCTGCCTCCATATGATGCTGTTCTGTAATGTCTTCAATTAGAAATGTACCATAGGGAGGGATTTTGCCTGAAAGCTCAAGGGAAACGCCTTCAAGATTAGAGCCGGCATATTTGATGAGCGAATATTCAGCTAAATTGACAGTATCTTCTGAAGGATTGTATAATTCGAGAAAGTTGTTTCTAAAGCTTGTAGAAGATAAGCCTTCAATATATTCCGATATAAAAAGTTCTTCACATTTTTGAATACTTGTTCCTGTCAATCTTATATGGTCAAGTGCGGCAGTATCAGATCCATTTTGTTTTACACTGATTCTAAGTTTGACATCTTTTATTTGATTTGGTATTGGAATGTCAATTCTTTGCCAGTCCTCAGTGCTGAAGTCGTTTTGACCATCAATAACAATTACTTCGTCTCCGGGCAGTCCATCCATCCAGAGTTGGTACTTTATGTCATCACCATTGTCATAACCCTTCACCTGAACATCAAATGAAATGACTACGTTTCTGAGGTCAGAAATGTTGACCATAGCCAATTCAATAAATTCAAAACCGGATGACCCACAATTACCATTCAGATCTTGAATGCCCCAGAATGAATTTCCATTTGATGGAATTATTCCGCCTAATTCTGAATGATAATTCCAAGTGTCTCCATCAATTGTGCATGGCTCAGTTGAAAAATGCTGAATAGGCCAATTGTCTCCTTCAGTTTCAAAACCCTGCCTGAATACAAGATTGGATTGAGAATAACTTTGAATGAGATACAATAGCAGGTAAAGGCATAAATAGTACTTCAGCATATTAAGCAGATTAGTTTTGGATAAAATATTTGATGAGAGTACATTTGGGATGCTATTTAATTTATCACATGCAGAAAAAAAAGTTAACATACACCGTGGAAGAAGCTAAAAGAGCTTTGGAACATTATTGTGTGTATCAAGACAGATGCCATCAAGAGGTGGAGAAGAAATTGAGGGAAATGAAAATGATTCCTCAGGCCTGCGAAGTGATTCTATTACATTTAATGGAACATGATTTTTTAAATGAAGAGCGGTTTGCAAGAAGTTTTGCCCGTGGAAAATTCAGAATCAAAAAATACGGTCAGAAACGAATTGAAATGGAATTAAAACAACGAGATATTTCTTCTTATAATATTAAGGCAGGTTTGAGTGAGATTTCATCAGAAGAGTACATTCTGGTTTTGAATGAAATAAGTAGGAAAAAATTTGAAAGTGTCCATGAGGGAAATATACTTAAGAAAAGAAAAAAGGTGGCGGACTATCTGTTGAGAAAAGGTTATGAAAGCAATAAAGTATATGAAGTTCTAAGAGAATTAGAAAGTGAAAATAATTCGTAAAATGAACGAAAATTGCCTAATAGTTTTTAGTATATTTGTTCCCCTAAATTTTTAGATCATGAGTGTACAAAGTCAAGTAATGGAGCAGATGAAAGCAGCGATGAAATCGAAAGATACGGTTGCCCTGGAATCTTTGAGAGCCTTGAAATCAGCCTTTCTATTGGCAAATACAAGCGGAGGAAATGTTGAGCTAAGTGAAGACGATGAAATTAAGATCGTACAAAAGTTGGTTAAACAAAGAAAAGATAGTGCAGCAATTTTTGAGGAGCAGGGTAGAAAGGATCTTTCTGAACCTGAAGTCGCTCAAGCCAGAATTCTGGAACAATTTTTACCGGCTCAAATGAGTGCTGAAGAATTGAAGGCAGCCATCGAAGCCATTATTAATCAAACCGGAGCCAGTTCAATGAAGGATATGGGGAAGGTAATGGGTATGGCCTCAAAACAATTAGCAGGTAAAGCTGATGGAAAAGCTATTTCCACTGTGGTAAAAGACTTACTTAGTTAAGAATAGAATTATTAAATAATGGCCCCGTGGCGCAACTGAATAGCGCATCAGATTTCGGCTCTGAGGGTTACAGGTTTGAATCCTGTCGGGGTCAC
>NZ_JBPCUJ010000064.1:0-23329 GCF_051011215.1 Lutimonas sp. | reverse complement strand
GACCTGTTGCGGGAATACCTTAAAAATGCGCATCAAGACATCTATGAAGCCAAACAATTACGACTGGTGATTACGTCAGTAACTGATCACAGCATTGTCGGCATGATAGATCTGTTTGATTTTAATCCACAGCACGAAAGAGCCGGTATTGGAATCTTAATTCTAAACAAATACCAGGAGCAGGGGTATGCTTCAAGTGCATTAAACCTTTTTCTGAACTACACTTTTCAGCATTTAGACCTGAAACAATTATATGCCAATATCCCTGTTGATAATGAAAAAAGTCTGAATTTATTTAGAAAAATGAATTTTAAAGATATTGGAATTAAAAAGAGCTGGATGAAGACCAATGGAAACTTCAAAGATGTCGTTATGCTACAAATTATAAATCCAAATCATACATGAAAAAGAAGATTGCAATTGGTATTGCCGTTATTGTTTTAATGCTGGGCCTTATCGGCTACTCTTTCTACAGTAAAATTTACACATCAAATGTGTCGAAAACAACATCAATACTGATCCCTACAGGGACTGATTTCGAATCATTTATCAAAATAATTAAACCTCATATTGAAAATGTCAATGATTTTGTTTGGGTAGCTAAAAAGAAAAATTATCCGAACAAAATAAGAGCTGGTAAATTTAAAATCACAGAAGGCATGAACAATGACGAATTGGTCGATCATCTGCGAGGGGGCAAACAGGAAACGATTACCCTAACCTTTAACAACCAGGATGATCTGGAAAAACTGGCTGGCAGGATCTCTGTTCAAATAGAAGCAGATTCTCTTTCACTCCTGGATGCCTTCAAAAATGAAGATTTCATAGCGAAAAGCGGATTCAATACCAGTACGGCCCTTGCCATGTACATCCCAAATTCATATGATTTTTATTGGAACACCAATGCAGAACAATTTCAAGAGAAAATGCTCAAAGAGTATAAAAACTTCTGGAATGAATCAAGAATACAAAAGGCCAAAAAACAAAACATAACACCCTTGCAAGTGGTAACGCTTGCTTCCATAGTGCAGAAAGAAACTGCCGTGGTGAGCGAAAGAAAAACTGTAGCAGGTCTCTATTTGAATCGATTGCATGATTTTTGGCCCCTTCAGGCCGATCCTACCATTATTTTTGCATTAAAACAGAAGTACGGGCAGGACAAAGAATTCAAAAGGGTATTAAATAAAGATCTCAAAATTGACTCTCCCTATAATACCTATGCCAATTTTGGATTGCCTCCGGGGCCGATTGGCATGCCAGATATTTCTTCGATAGATGCTGTTCTTAATCCGGAAGACCATCAATATTATTATATGTGTGCCAATGTTGAAAATATAGGCTACCATAAATTTGCCAAAACATTAAAGGAACACAATATAAACGCAGCAGCTTATCAAAAATGGGTAAGTCAACAAGGTATTAACAGGTGATTCGTAAAAAATATGCACATATGATCGTCTTCTTGATCCTTTTGGGATTTTGTAGCGAATCATATCTGTATGCACAAAAAAAAACCCCTTTCTTTCAACGATCAGACACTCTCAACAAAAAGAGAAGAACTGCTGTTTACGTGACGGAAGCAGCATTGGCAACTGTCACACTCGTTGCCCTGAACGAAGCCTGGTACGCCAATTATGAAAGATCTGGTTTTCATTCACTGAATGACAATGACCAATGGATGCAAATGGATAAATTTGGTCACACCTTTAGCTCTTATTATATCGGTAAAATGGGGATGGATGCTTTGGCATGGGCCGGTGAAACTAAAAAGAATCAATTGATTTATGGTGCCACTCTCGGTTTTGTTTTCTTAACAGCCATAGAAGTGCTTGATGGTTTTTCCGAGGAATGGGGATTTTCAACGGGAGATGTGATGGCGAACGCATTGGGTACCGGCCTCTTAATCGGACAAGAATTACTTTGGGATGAACAACGAATACAAATGAAGTTCTCCTTTATGACCACTGATTATGCCAAAAACAATCCTGATAAATTGGGCAGCACCACCCTACAACAGATTTTAAAAGATTATAATGGTCAAACTTACTGGCTTTCTATGAATGTCAACTCTTTTTTTAAAGAAAGTAACATGCCAAAGTGGTTAAATGTTGCGGTCGGCTATGGGGCCAATGGTCTGCCTGAAGATAGCTACGATTTCTCAACCAGACCACCAAGTCCCATTGAATCTTACCGACAGTTTTTTGCCAGTGTTGACGTTGATCTGACAAAAATAAAAACCAATTCAGATTTTCTTAAAACTGTATTCAACGTTTTTAACTTTATAAAGATACCGGCGCCAACCTTGGAATATCGGAGTAATGGTGAATTCAAATTTCATTTTTTATACTTCTGACAAATCACTGTTTAACAGGATTTTAGACACCTCAACAACCCATTTATTAAAAATAACCTATCTTTGAAGCAGATATGTAATTTTTAGGCACTCCCTAACTAAAAAATACTATTATGAAAAAGAATATTATTTTTATTACGCTCTGCGTAATAATGTTAACTGCATTTACCCAGGACAAATCTCTATTTTTTAAAGATCCCCTAAAGGTTCGGTACAATTTACCTCAAGCAAATGCTATTACGACTGTTAGTAAAAGCGTTAAACCATTTGAAGTCCATTTCACACCGCAAGTAGACAACCTGTATATCGGGTTTAAAGAAGCACTTGCATTTAAGGAATCAAGAGGAAATTATCGAAAAGTGAATAGCCTTGGCTACTTAGGCAAATACCAATTCGGAGAAACCACTTTGAATCGTATCCGAGTTTATGATACACGTTCATTTTTAAATGATTCGAAACAGCAGGAGGAAGCATTTTACGCTTTATGCTCGCTGAACAAGTGGATTCTTAAAAGAGATATTAAAAGAAGTGTTGGTAAAAAAATCAATGGTATTGAAATTACGGAATCCGGAATTTTGGCAGCGGCTCATTTAGCCGGTGCAGGAAACGTTAAAAAATACCTGAGAAGTAATGGTCAGCACAACGCATATGATGCTTACGGATCTGATGTCGAGCTCTATATGAAAAAGTTTGCCGGCTACGACACCTCTTTTATCAAACCTGTGAAGAACGCCAGGCTTTAGTATTTGTGAAAGATAAAAATACAGGGTCTTTTATGTAGGTCTATGTTTTCTGACTTCCATTCTTTGGCAGTAAGTGTTTTCACATACTCCGTACTCAATGTAAGATCTACCGCAACGCATAAAAGCGTTGATGGTGTTAATGAGCTGCGTAATTCGGTCAGTAATTTCTGGTTGCGGTAAGGAGTTTCAATGAATATCTGACTTTGATCATTTTGTTTTGACCATTTTTCTAATTCCTTGATCTTCTTTTTTCGTTCAGTCTTGTCAATAGGCAGGTAACCATTAAAAGCAAATCGTTGACCATTCAAACCAGAAGCCATCATCGCCAAAATAATGGACGAAGGACCGACTAATGGAACCACCTGTACTTTTTTTAAGTGAGATAGCATGACAATATTGGCACCAGGATCCGCTATTGCAGGTACCCCTGCCTCGGAAAGCAAGCCCACATTTATACCTTGAAAACAAGGGTCGATAAACGATTTGGATTCAAACTCGCTGGTGTATTTATCAAGAACAAAGATCCTTAGTGCCTGTTGCGATTTTCTTGGGGCTATTTTCTTTATAAACCTGCGAGCAGATTTTTCATTTTCAACAATGAAAAAATCGATTTCCTCAACCGCTTTTTTTACGGAAATGGGCAATACCTCCAATGGTTCATTTTGACCTAATGTTGTTGGTATTAAAAAAAGTTTGCCAAATTTATTATTCATGATTCAGGCGGTTTGCAATTTGTTCACAGGCATCATTAAGCAAATCATATACATGCTGAAAACCATTGTCTCCTCCATAATAGGGATCCGGAACCTCCTCATTGAGGTCAGCTGCGGATTCATTCAGAATCATAATGACCTTCGACTCCTCCTGCTTTGTTTGGGCCAAAGCCAAAACATCACTATAATTTGATTTATCCATGACATAAATCTTGTCAAAATCTTCAAAATCATTCCTGGTAAATTTTCGACAGCGCTGATCAGATATATCCAGACCATTTGCCCTGGCAACTTCAATGGACCTGGCATCGGGTAACTCTCCAACATGCCATCCTCCTGTTCCGGCAGAATCCACAAATACAAAGTGCCTATCGGTTTTTGATTTTAAGATGCCTTCGGCTAGTGGTGACCTGCAAATATTTCCCAGACATACCATTAAAACCTTCACCATAAAAATATAGTAATTTAAAAAGTAAGTTTTTTAGTCAATTCATCAACATATTTTCTGAATTGCTTATCAGTCTCAGTTAAATTATCAACCGTTTTACATGCGTGTAATACGGTAGCATGATCACGACTTCCAATTTGAGAACCTATACTGGCCAATGATGCTTTTGTCATTCTTTTCGCAAAATACATGGCCAACTGTCTGGCTTGTACAATATGTCTCTTACGTGTTTTGGACTGTAAGGTAGTTACATCCATCTCAAAATACTTGGACACAACTTTTTGAATGTAATCTATCGATACCTCCTTTTTTGTATTCTTAACAAATTTATCAACGATCTGCTTTGTCAAGGACAAGGTAAACTCCTTTCTATTAAATGAAGCCTGAGCAATCAGCGATATTAATACACCTTCCAACTCTCTTACATTGGTTTTAATGTTCTTAGCGATGTACTCCACAATTTCTTCAGGAATCTCTACTCCGTCTCTAAACATTTTACTCTTTAAAATGCTAATCCTTGTTTCGTAATCAGGAGCAACCAATTCTGCTGATAGGCCCCATTTAAACCTCGACAATAATCGCTGCTCAATATCCTGCATATCAACCGGTGCTTTATCCGAGGTCAAAATAACCTGCTTACCGTTTTGATGCAAATGGTTAAATATATGGAAGAAAACATCTTGTGTTCCAGATTTCCCTGAAAGGAACTGAACATCATCCACGATCAATACGTCGATCATTTGATAGAAATGAATAAAATCATTTCTTGTATTGGCTTTTACCGAATCAATAAATTGCTGGGTAAATTTTTCTGCTGAAATATACAGCACTGTTTTTTCAGGATATCTTTCTTTGATACGAACTCCAATAGCTTGGGCCAGGTGAGTTTTTCCTAAGCCAACACCACCATAAATCAATAAAGGATTAAAAGAAGTTCCACCTGGCTTATTCGAAACTGCCATACTCGCAGATCTTGCCAAACGATTCGAATCTCCTTCTATAAAATTTTCGAAATTATAATTGGGATTTAACTGGGATTCAATTTTTACTTTTTGAATTCCTGGAATCACAAATGGGTTTTTTAATTCTCTCTTATCAATTTCCAGTGGAATGGTTACTCCCTGAGAATTAAAAGGTTTTTTATTTGAACTTGGGAATTTTACAGTATGCGGTTTTTTGTTGCTGTAGGTATTTTCCATTCGTACATCGTACACCAATTTTGCATGATCTCCCAACTCTCTGATAAGGGCGACTCTTAATAATTTAATGTAGTGTTCCTCCAACCATTCAAAAAAGAATTTACTTGGAACCTGAATGGTCAAAACATCTCCGGCAATTTTAATCGGCTTTATAGGTTCAAACCATGTTTTATAGGCTTGAGGTTTAATATTATCTTTTATAAAAAGCAGACAATTATTCCATACAGAGGAGGCTGTTCTCGTCATTTAATTAAAATATTTTTGAATTAAGTATCGTTCCCTTTTTCTCGACAATTTGTGTGTTCACATTGCCAATACAAATTTGTGAATAAACTTTATTATAAAAAAATAAAATTGCTATTGATTCTTATTTATTTTTTCACTAAACTGTCTGACCACAAAATACAACAAAATGATCACAAACCAAACAAAAATACGTGTTAGATATGGCGAAACTGATCAAATGGGCTATGTCTATTACGGAAATTATGCCCAGTTTTTTGAGGTTGGAAGAGTTGAATGGCTCAGGGCCTTAGGCGCCAGTTATAAAAGTTTGGAAGAATCAGGAATCATGCTTCCGGTTATAGAGCTGAACATCAAGTATATGAAGCCTGCACGGTATGATGACCTCCTCACGATCACCACCATTCTGACAAAAAAACCATTGGTAAAAATTGAATTTGACTTTGAAGTTCGGAATGAAAAAAATGAATTATTAACCACCGGATACACAAGTTTGGTTTTTATGGATATGAAAAAAAACAAACCTATGAAAGCCCCCTCCTATTTATTAGAACAAATCTATGCCCAGTTCAATTAGAAATCTTTGCTTCGAGACATCTGAGATTTTTAAATAATTGCAAAATTTCCTGCGCCTTATTTCTTCTAACCAAGACTTGAAACTGACAATTCAATTCCATTTTTTGCTCCTTTATTTTCAAGTTATGTTCTTTAATAATACGCATCACTTTATCCATGTGAGCATAGTCAAATTCAAGGTCGATGGCAGTCATCAACATGCGTTGGACCACAACAGCATTTTCCAGGCACAGCTTTGCTCCCATTTTATATGCGGTTACCAGACCGCCCACACCTAATTTGGTTCCTCCAAAATAACGCACCACTACCACCAAAACATTGGTGAGATCAAAAGATTGAATTTGGCCGTAAATTGGCTTGCCGGCACTATTCCCGGGTTCCCCATCATCATTATATCTATAAATTGGAGTTTCAACACCGAGTTGCCAGGCATAACACCAATGACGCGCTTTAGCATGAGACTTCTTTAGCTCACTGAGTATCGGTTCGACCTCATCCAAAGATTCTATCGGAAAAGCATAACCCAGAAACTTACTTCCCTTCTCCTTGTAAATATCTCCTTCTGATGTGTTTTTAATCGTTTTATAAAGATCCGAATCATTTACCTCCATTAGCGTGTATTTTTATAAGTCAGTAAAGCTGTATCACACAAAAACGTTTTTGAAATTGGCTTCTCTTCCAGTACAGGCGCTTTCAGCCCATGATTCAATGTACTATTTCCTTCAAACACAAGAGCTTTATCCCAGTTGCCCGATGCTATAAAAGTCGATAAGGTAAAGGCTCCACCTTCTATGATCACACTCTGAACTTCCATACGATATAAATGATCCAACACCTGCTCGACCACTGTTTTTCCAAAGTCTAATTTTACATAGCTGGTATTTCCATTGGTATCATTCTTCTCTTCATTATAAATAAACGTTGGCACCGAATTATTCATTAAATGAGCAGTTGACGGAAGCTCCAGATTTCTATCAATGAGCAACCGAATGATTGGATTTCCTTCAAAATGTCTCAAGTCAAGTTTGGGATTATCTTCTAAGGCAGTATGTTTACCCACTAAAATAGCGGCCTCCTCTGCTCTGTATTGATGCACCTTTTGCCGGGCATACATATTAGAAATCCAAAAAGGACTTCCTGAATCCCGTTCCTTTTTATCAGGAGCAAGAAATGCATCAGCACTCTGCGCCCATTTTAAAATAATATAGGGCCTCTTTTTTTCGTGAAAACAATAAAAACGGGCATTCAAATCCCTGCATTGATCCTCTAAAACAGGAGTAACCACTTCTACCCCATGCTCCTTAAGCCTTTCTATTCCCCGACCTCCAACCATCACATTTGAGTCAACAGAGCCAATGACCACTTTTTTAATTTTATGTTCAATAATAAGGTCTGCACAGGGCGGCGTTCTGCCATGATGAGAACATGGTTCAAGATTCACATAGATTGTAGACTCGGCAAGCAGGGATTTATTCATTACAGCATTAATAGCATTTACCTCTGCATGTGCCTGACCAGCTTTCTGGTGCCACCCTTCCCCTATAATTTTATCCTTGTGCACAATGACGCTTCCTACCATGGGGTTGGGAGATACCAGCCCCTTTCCATTTCCAGCCAACTGAAGACAACGCTTCATATAAAATTCATGTTTTGTCTGAGGATCCTGCATACTGCGAAATTAACAAGAATCTGATTCAATCAGACAAGTTTATTCAATTAAATAAACCTCTCTCATCGTTTATCATAGGGCTAAATTAAGAGATAAGCAGTATATTTCGACCCGATAAAAAAATACCGAACAGCCTCATATATGACGATAAAGGCATTACAAGAAACATTTAAAAATCAACTGATTTCTCTTTATCCTCTGGATGAAATTAATAGTTTTTTCTACCTTCTTTCCGAAACCTATGTAAGAAAGAGAAGGATTGATATTGCCCTGGCACCTGAAGAAGAAGTGAATGAAAAAGACAGCATCCATTTTTTGGCGGCACTTGAACAATTAAAAAATGAATACCCAATACAGTATATTCTTGGAGAAGCAACTTTTATGGACCTTCGCTTTGAGGTGAACGAACAGGTGCTAATCCCCAGACCAGAAACAGAAGAACTGGTCAGCTGGATTCTAGAAGATCATCATACTTCCGAAAAAATAAACATCCTCGATATTGGAAGCGGAAGTGGCTGTATACCCATCTCTTTAGCTGCTAATTTATCGAAGGCCACTGTATCAGGAATCGATATTTCAGAAGGAGCCATACAAGTCGCCAGAAGAAATGCACAAATAAATGAGGTACCAGTTCATTTTCATCAAGCGGACATTTTAAGCATGGAACAATTGCCGGCAACCTATGACATCATCGTTTCCAACCCACCTTATGTCAGAGAAAGTGAAAAAGCGCAAATGAAAAATAACGTATTGCACTACGAACCCAGCATAGCTTTGTTTGTGACTGATGATGACCCCTTGCTATTCTATAGACAAATTGCACTTTTATCACTGCAATCATTAAACTCCTCGGGTAGACTCTATTTTGAGATAAACCAATACCTCGGCTCAGATCTTTGTATACTTTTAGAAGAACTTGGTTTTGAAAAAGTGAGACTTAAAAAAGATATTTTTGGAGTGGATCGAATGATTCGAGCTATAAAAAAATAAATATATTTGCCCCATGCGAATAGATATAGTTACCGTATCCCCAGAATTGATTAAAAGCCCCTTCCAACACTCTATCCTTAAAAGAGCTCAGGACAAGGGAAAAGCAGCCGTTCACTTTCATGACTTACGGGACTATGCCATCAACAAATATGGAAAAATTGATGATTATCAATTTGGAGGTGGCGCAGGCATGGTACTTATGATAGAGCCAATCGATAAATGCCTCAGCAAACTTATGAGTGAAAGAAGCTATGATGAGGTTATTTATATGACTCCTGATGCGAAGACTTTGGATCAAAAAACAGCAAATGTTTTATCGGATAAGGAAAATATATTAATACTAACCGGACATTATAAAGGTGTTGATCAAAGAATAAGAGATAAATTTATCACCCTGGAGATATCCATTGGAGATTATGTGCTTTCCGGAGGTGAACTCGCAGCTGCTGTGCTCTGCGATGCTGTTATCAGACTCATCCCCGGTGTACTCGGAGATGAAACGTCTGCACTGACAGATTCCTTCCAGGATAACTTATTAGCTCCTCCGGTATTTACAAGACCTGCAGAGTACCAGGGCATGAAAGTTCCCGAGATCCTTTTGTCCGGAAATTTTCCGAAAATTGAGGAATGGAGACATGACCAGGCCATAGAGAGAACTAAAATGATTCGCCCGGACTTGCTTCGGGATGAATAAGCAGCTTTATCGATCTGCACATTTATTAGCAAACGCCCTCGCTAAAAGGGATTTAGATGATCCGACTAAGAAGTGAAAAAATTCAATTCCTGGCAATTATAATCAAAAGATTTTTTATAAATTTGCAAACTCAAAATCAACCTCTGACGAAAATCGTGCATGTTGATGATTGATCAACCATTTAAAAAATGATAATGGAAAATTTAATAAACTATGTACAGAACGAATTCGTAGCTAAGAACGATATTCCTGATTTTTCAGCAGGAGATACGATTACTGTATACTATGAAATTAGAGAAGGTAAAAAAACAAGAACTCAGTTCTTCAAGGGAGTTGTAATCCAACGAAGAGGTAGCGGTAGTTCTGAAACATTTACAATTAGAAAAATGTCTGGTACAATTGGTGTTGAAAGAATCTTCCCAATCAATCTTCCGGCAATTCAAAAAATCGAATTAAACAAGCAAGGAAAAGTAAGAAGAGCAAGAATCTATTACTTTAGAGACCTTACTGGTAAGAAAGCGCAGATTAAAGAGAAGAGATCTTAGTCGACGTTTCCCACAATACAAAGCCCCTTTTATCTTCAGATAAAAGGGGCTTTCCTTTTTTAACAAATGTTGATAATGGCTATTGATAAGATGTTGAAAACAAAACACTTGAATTTTTGACAAAAGCGATTCCAGGCCTTATATTTGAAATAGAAATCAGGAAGATTCCTTAATAGATCAAACACAAAGGTGCAGATTTTTGTGAATAATTGAAACGCTGTCGGAATGATTTTACTAAGGTGCAAACTTTAGTGCAGGATACTAATTGTATAGCAAAGTCCATGTATTTAGCATACATATTCAGATTTTAAAAGGTTAGTGGCTGCAAATTAAATGTTTTGAATTTTCTATTTGATAGAAGTCAGGGTCTCGACTATGATGGATTCGAATAAAAGTTTCAAAAGGTTTAAAGAAATTAAAGCTTGAAGTTTTATTATTGGAGCATGAAAGTGTGAGGATAAGTGATCAATTTTAAGCCAACTATTTCGGCATATACCCATGATAAAGATGTATCTTAATCATGGGTATTGTTTTTTACTTCTATAAACTTTGGGAAGATTCATTCTATAACATCCAGATTTCAGGCATTATCAGGTTATAAACAATTGTTAATAACCGTTGTTGATAAACTGTTTGTTCTTTTATTATTGTTTTGTAACCTCTTGTGACTCTGTTCATTTAAATTTGTTTTAGTCTTTTAGAGATAGGTTGCGATCCCCAATTTTAAGTTATGAATATCGCTTCTGAAGAATAGGAGACTTTTAGATTAATTTCTAAAACTGTTAATTGATGAAAAATACTAAAGTGTTTAGCGCAATTCATCTTTAGTGAAGCAAGAAACAGTCATTCTATAGGGTAATTAATGATATACTAACATTAAATCCCCCCTATTTTAAACCAAAGTGGTGTCCACATACTAATGGGCATTGCGAACCAAACCAGAAAGCCATAATGAAGTTTACTTTATTATGGCTTTTAATTTTAAATACCTCACTTTTTCAGTATTTAATTATGGAATTCTCAAAAGTTATTTTTTTGTTTTTTAGTGGCTTAAACTTTGCAATGGTTTAGTATATTTGCAGGAATTAAATAAAAGACAATGACTAAAATAAAAGTAACTAATCCTATCGTGGAATTGGATGGGGATGAGATGACAAGAATTATTTGGAAATTTATTAAGGACCAGTTAATCTTGCCATACCTTGACCTTGATATCAAGTATTACGATTTAGGAGTTGAGTTTAGAGATGAAACAGATGATCAAATTACCATTGACGCTGCTGAAGCCATTAAGAAATACAATGTAGGTATTAAATGTGCTACTATTACACCAGATGAAGACAGGGTTGAAGAGTTTGACCTAAAAAAAATGTGGCGTTCTCCAAACGGAACCATTAGAAATATTGTAGGTGGAACTATTTTTAGAGAGCCTATCATTATGAAAAATGTCCCTAGATATGTTCAAGGCTGGACCAAACCTATCTGTATAGGAAGACATGCTTTTGGGGATCAGTATAAAGCAACTGATCTTGTTACAAAAGGAAAAGGAAAACTGACCCTAACCTTTACGCCGGAAGATGGCAGCGAAGAGCAGTCATTTGAAATCTACAATTATCAGGAGAATGGTGTTGCTATGGCTATGTACAACATTGACTCGTCTATCTATGGCTTCGCCCGTTCAAGTTTCAATCAGGCGCTGAAAAAAGGCTGGAATCTATATTTCAGTACTAAAAATACCATTCTTAAGGCCTATGACGGTCGTTTCAAAGACATCTTTGAAGAAGTGTATCAAACTGAGTTTAAAGAAAAATTTGCTGAGGCAGGTATCACTTATGAGCACAGATTAATTGATGACATGGTTGCTGCCGCAATGAAATGGGACGGTGGATTTGTCTGGGCTTGTAAAAACTACGACGGTGATGTTCAATCTGACACTGTGGCTCAAGGTTTTGGTTCACTTGGCTTGATGACTTCTGTTTTGGTAACACCTGACGGGAAAACAGTAGAGGCTGAAGCAGCCCACGGAACGGTTACAAGACACTACAGACAACACCAGCAAGGAAAGGAAACATCTACCAATCCATTGGCGTCTATTTTCGCCTGGACAAGAGGTTTGGAGCACAGAGGTAAATTAGACAACAATCAAGAATTGATTAACTTCTGTCATGCTCTTGAAAAAGTTTGTATCGACACGGTTGAAGGAGGACAGATGACAAAAGATTTGGCTTTATTAATTCATAAAGACAAAATGACTTCTGATGATTATTTAAACACACAGGAGTTTCTAAATGCACTAAAAGAGAATTTAGACAAAGCATTGGCTTAATAGTCTTTTTTAGAATATCTAAAAAGGTTTCAATAGTTTATTGGAGCCTTTTTTTTGTGCCTTACATATCAAATCAATATGTATCTTTATGCAGTAAAGCAATTTTTAGATGAATAAAAACACGGATAAAAAACGAAGGGAAGCCATCTTTGAAAACGATGAAACCAAGAATGTGTTTAAAAACGGTATGAAATACCTGGCAATTGCCCTACCGTTACTTTTTGCATCACCCATTGTAGTCACCATTGGTTTTAAAATGATCAATAAAGGAAATGGCTATTTTGTATTGATTTTGGGATGCCTGATGACCCTGATTACAATAATTATCGTCACCCAGGCCTTTCGACTTATTCTCAAATCGCTTTTTAATAAATGAGACGCAATCCTGTCTTCATCAAGTTAACTCAGTGGGAACATTGGCCTATCATGGCCTATTACCTCCCACTACTTCCCTTCTTTTTCTGGCGATCACTGAAAGCAGGACATCCCTTCTTTTTTACCGTGACCAATCCATCTATTTTATTTTCAGGCGTTGGAACAGAATCCAAATTTCAAACACTGAGCTTATTGCCTGATTCTCTCAAACCTGAGAGCCTGCTTGTTAAGAAAAATACAGCTGTAGAAAAAGTATTTCAGCAGCTCAGATCAAAAGGGTTCTCCTACCCTATCATAGCAAAGCCAGATATTGGATTCAGAGGCTATTTGGTCAAAAAAATAAATTCAGAAGAACACCTGCTCAGCTATTTGTCGCATGTGGACGAAGCCATCATTCTTCAGGAGTTTATACCCTATGAAAAAGAGCTAGGGATTTTTTACCACAGAATTCCAGGAGAAGAAAGTGGCAAAATAACTTCTGTAACCATTAAAAAATTCATCAAAATCAAAGGAGACGGCATTCAGACGATTGCTCAGTTAATCACCAATGACGACCGCGCCTTTCTCTATCAAGACCTGTTTTATATTATTCATCAGGACAAACTCAATACTATACTGCCCCTGGGTGAAGAACTGACACTTTCAGTAATAGGCAATCATTCTAAAGGGACACAGTTTATCAATGGGAATCATTTGATTGACGAAAAACTACAACAGCTAGTGGATAGTATCTGTAAAAAGATCGAAGGTTGGAATTATGGAAGGTTGGATATAAAATACCGGAATTATGAAGCGTTATTAGAAGGGGAATCTTTTAAAATTCTGGAAATAAACGGCATCATTTCAGAACCGACTCATATTTACGACGCCTCTTATAAAGGAGCTACTTATCTAAAAGCGCTGGTGGCTATAAATAATCACTGGAGCATCATGGCTAAAATTGCTCGCAAACTACACAAGGATAAAAAAATTCCATATCCGGGCGTTGTTCCTTACCTCAAAAACATACTTTGGTTAAGAACACATACCAAAAAATTAAAAAAATTGAATACCAAGGATTTCTGATCTTGTTAATTCTTGATCATATCCCCCCTTGGCGTAGTCGGATTGTATCCAAAATCACCATCCGGTAATTTGATGCCCATTTGGGAAATAATATAACCAATACTCGCAAAGTGGTGAATTGCATGACTATGTGCCTGTATTAAAGCTGCCGCTATGGTATAATTAGCGGTCACCATACCCAAACCAAGATCATCCTTCACCTCTACAATTTTGTCAAGATCTTCCTCCTTTATTGCATTTAACAAGGCAATAATTCTATCAAAATAAGCCAAGCCCATAGCGACTTTAACTTCAGCTAATTCATTTCTTTGACGGGCGGACAAATCAATCTGTCCCTTTTCAATCCCGTCAAAAATACATTGAAATACGTCCAGAATATGACGCATATGTATTCCTATACTTGAGTAATAAGGTGCAGTAGAATTATTAGCGTATTCTTGGTCATCTAATGAGTTTAACAAATTGACGCCTCTATTGAGGTTCTTAATTATTGCTGGAATCATTGACAAAATTTTAAATATATGACGCTAATTTAATAAAATAATTACTTTAAAAATTTAATTAAAGTCAAAATTCCAAGCACTAAAAAAAGAGCACTTAAAATATAATTAATATTTCTGGCGATAAACTGGGCTTTGCGCTGAATAATCTGAGCAAAATTAGCATACAAAAAGAACAGGCTGAAAGCTCCTAAAAAAACACCGGTTACAAACAGGTTAATGAAAGGTTGCTCGGTTTGTAACAAGCCTCTGTTTTCTAACACAGATGACAGCACCAGGTAAAATGGAATTGCCAGCATATTCATGCCAGACATCAACATGCCCAACCAAAAACTTTTGCCTTCTCTTTTTCCTCCTTCTCCCTTAAACTTTTTTCTGGCCTGCCAAAAAAACAAGCCTGACAGCAGAAACAATACAAAGATGCCAGCCAGTTCCAGGCGCTCAACCACCTGAGGGTTCTCCGCAAAATACCTGGCAAAAACCAAGGCGATAAATGCTTGAGGAATGACCACCAATGCAGCTCCCAAGGCAAACCACAATCCTTCGTTTTTACCTTTCTGAATAGAAGTCTTCACGACCGTCATGTTTAACATTCCCGGTGGAATCAAGCTTAAAAAAGCCATGATAAATCCCAATGCAATATGTGACAAATAAGCCATAGGATAGTCTTTATGCAATCAAATTTCGGGATTGTTTTAGCAACCAAAAAGGATTACCTGAAATATTTTCGCACCAGTTGATTGAGATCTTCAGAAAGGTTCATTCGAATTACAATCAATCCAAACAACAGGGTCAACAAAACACTTTTAATCAAAATATTGACAAATGGATGAAAGGGTAAATTCATAAATCCAAATACCAGATAAAAAACAATCACAAGTCCCAGTAAAATGATCGTTTTTGAAGAATATGGTTGCATCTGCATTTTTATTCTGACATACATAACTTTCAAAGCAGAAAACACGGCAACGACAATAAAAGTCGCCAAAGCTGCTCCCTGAATGCCCATCAGCTCTATGAGAATGCGATTCAAAACAACCACACTTACAGCCATACCTATGGCATAGTAAAAAAGCATTTTGTAATACTTTGAATTGGTTAAAATGGCGCCATTCGTACCCAATGATAATTTGATCAATTCGGCGACAGAAATAACAAGTACCACATAAATCCCAACGCTGTACTCGGGCTTATCAATAATTATATATAACTCGTTGATGTTTACATTGATCAATAAAAAGAGCAGTCCACCGATGATTAATAAATTCAATGAACTTTTATGATACAAATTATCAACCTCTTCTAAATTGTTCGCATTAAGCTCTTTAGCCGTAATAGGGTTAATGATTTGTTGCATGGCCCTTGAAGGAATACCTATCACCGAGGCGATATACACCCCTACCGAGTAATACGCAACTTCCGCCAATTGCTTCAGTTGAGGAATCATAAACTTATCAATTTCTAATAAAATTGTTCCGGCGGAACCGGCCATAATTATATAGAGCGAAAAAGACAAAATCTCTTTAAAATTAGCTGGCAAGCGAATCATTTTAAACGCCGGCATGTAAAGATAAAAAGCATATAATTTCATAATGGTCAATCGGAGTACATAAACCAGTACTACGGCAAGTATAAATTCATGTGGATTAATGAACCCTGAATAAACCGCTAATAACAGTAGTGTTACACAAAGCCGGGCAAACACTTCTTTTATAAAATTTCCAAACACGGACTTCAGCTGCACCCTGCTCCAGGCGTAAAAAACCTCAAAATAGCCCATGCATATGGCCAGGATAAAAACCGTATAGGTGTATTGTTCAATAATATGGTTTTCTCTGGCGAGATAACTGGCAATCTGCTGATAAAAAACAACCCCCATAAAAGCAAGAGGGATGATTACAAGTAGAGGAAGTAAAATGGCCGTCCATAAAAAATTATCCTGATCTTCTTTGTTTGTATAAGAAGAAAAGAACTTAATAATGGTATGCTGCATGCCAAAGACCATTAAAGGCATAATCAAATTGGCAGTGGATAAAAGAAACGTGATCAGACCAAAATATTCTGCCTCGAGAAAATGCGTATACAGGAAAAGTACATTGATTCCCCCGATCCCAAAACCGAGAAAAAGGATTAAAGTATTTTTAAAAGATTGTTTAAATACGATGCCCATCTGATGATTTGTCAATAAGTTTATTCGTCAAATAATTAAACCGAAGGTATAACAAAATTGCAGAAACGGTGAGCCCCATGAGCAATCCAATCCATATGCCCTGTGATCCTAAACCCATGGTTTTACCCAACAAAAATGATATTGGAAATCCGACAATCCAATAGGCTATAAATGTAATTATCGTTGGTATTTTAACATCCTGCAAGCCTCTTAAAGCTCCCAGTACCACCACCTGAAAACCATCTGATAATTGAAAAAGTCCGGCAATGAGCAGTAAAGAAGCCGCTGTATTCACAACAGTGTCATGATCAATATACACAGTAGGTAATACATCTTTCAACATAATAAATGCAAAGGCAAAAAAGCATTCAATGATAAATACCTGCAAAAATATGGAAATACTGATCCGTCTTAATTCTGAAAAGTTCTTGAGTCCTTTTTGATTTCCAACCCGAATCGTAGCTGTCACTCCTAAACCAACGGCAATCATAAATGTCATAGAAGATAAATTCAAGGCAATCTGATTGGCTGCCTGATCTACAGTACCCATGGTTCCGGCCAGCCAGATGGCTGCGGTAAACACCCCGACTTCAAACAACATCTGCATGGCTGTTGGAAATCCGAGATTGATGATCTTGATAAAAATTGATTTCTGGATCTCCTTAATTTTTAACCAGACAAAAAATGGTTTGAACTTCTTTCTGGTATTCAATATCCAAATGATAAAAATCATCATGACAATTCTTGATATCAAGGTACCATAAGCAGCTCCGACCAATTCAAGTCTGGGAAATATCCAAAACCCATAAATCAACATGAAATTTAAAACCACATTGACAATATTGGCAAGTATTGTCGCATTCATGCCGTATTTAGTGCGCGACATTCCATCTGTAAACTGTTTATATGCCTGAAATATCATCAGTGGAATCATGGAAAAAGCGACAATTCCCAAATAAGGCATCGCCAGAGCAACCACTTCCTCGGGTTGATCCATATAGCGCATCACAGGACTGGCCACCATCAATAAAACAAACATACTAATACCCAGAATCGTGCAGAGGATCAAGCCATGTTGAAACAATCTTTTCCCCTTGTCAACATTATTTTCACCATCAGCTTCTGCAATTAATGGGGTGATCGCGAGTGAAAAACCAATACCCAGTGAGAAAGCAATAAATACAAAACTATTCCCCAAAGATACCGCGGCCAGAGGCGCAGCTCCCAACCTTCCCACCATAATATTATCCGCCAAGCCAACCAGCACATGCCCTAAATGACCAATCATTACAGGAATTGCCAATTGAAAGTTATACTTAAATTCGGATGTGTATTTTTTAAGGTTCAAGGACTGTTGATAAAAAATGAAGCTGCAAATTAATGTTATTCTTTTAGAGTAAAACGATCCCTTCTAATTATTTTCTGCACTGAGCACTTTTTATGGTCTGCTAAATTGTTATATTTGTCGAACAATAATTGCAAACCCCCATATGTCATTTATTTGTTCTAAAAATAAGAGTTTTTTTTACGCCTTTCTCGTTTTATTGATTATCGGTCTGCCTGTCTGGGCTCAGGATGTAACTACCATAACTGCTAGTGATGATGATATCAGTGACAATCTTGATTTAGAGGCAGTCGCTTCCATTTTTGGGGAATCAAAAGATCTGGAAGATTTTGAAAAACGCCTCAATGATCCCAAAACTCAGATTTCAAACCTTGACTTAAACAATGACGGAGAAGTTGATTATCTGCGGGTTATGGAAACTTCTGAAAAGAACGTTCACAGTATTTCTATTCAAGCCATTATCGGTAAAGATCAATATCAGGAGGTTGCCGTTATAGATGTTCAAAAAGATAAAAAAGGATCTACTCAGGTTCAGGTAGTGGGAAATGTAAATATGTATGGACCCAACTACTATATCACGCCTTATTATCCAGTTGTACCTGTTTTCTTTAGCCTTTTTTGGGTGGCAGCATATAGACCATGGTATTCACCGTGGTATTGGGGTTATCACCCACCTTATTTCAGACCATGGCCTCCAATTTCGCCCTATCGTTATCGTACAAATGTTCATGTTCATGTGAATATTCATAACACCTACACCAGGAACAATGTCAGAATAAACAACAGAACGAATAATATCAATACGAGAAATAACGACTATTTCAAAAATAATCCTGACAAGTCTTTTAATAAAAGAAATCCTGGAGCAAGTAATAGAAATGAACTGGTTAAAGACCGAAAAGCAAGACCAGCTAATAAAGGAGTAAATACAGACAGAGGCTATAAATCGAGTGGAAGACCCGTTCAAAAACCGAACAATAAACAAAATACAAGACCTGCTACCAAGCCAAATAACAGGCCAAGTACAAAACCGAATACAAGACCCTCATACTCAAAACCTAACACCCGACCTAGTACTAAACCTAGTACACGACCGAGTACAAAACCGAGCACAAGACCGAGTAGCAGACCTTCATACAATAACAAATCAAGCAGGCCATCAAACTCAAGACCAAGCTCAAGACCTTCTTCAAACAGGAGACCGGCGTCAAGGTCCAGTCATATGCGAACAAGACACTAAAATCAATACTTAAAATAAATGCACTATGAACATGAATAATTTATTAGATCAATTCAACAATATTGTCTACACCTACGGACCTAAACTTTTGGGTGCTATTGTAGTTCTGATCATCGGTAATTTTGTGATCAAATTGATCATGAGTTCCTTTACTAAAATGCTTGATAAGAAAAAAACAGATTCATCGCTGAAACCTTTCCTGCGAAGCATGCTGAGCATCCTCTTAAAAACATTGCTTGTTATTAGTGTTTTAGGTATGATGGGAGTGCAAATGACCTCATTTATAGCTATTCTGGGTGCCGCCGGACTCGCAGTTGGTATGGCGCTTTCAGGTACGTTACAAAATTTTGCCGGAGGTGTGATCATTCTCTTATTCAAACCTTTTAAAATTGGAGACTATATTGAAGCTCAGGGACATGCCGGAATCGTGAAGGAGATCCAGATTTTCAACACCATTCTGCTTGAACTCGACAACAAAACGGTTATCATTCCTAATGGCCCCCTTTCTACCGGTTCTATGATTAATTATTCTACGGAACCGACCCGTCGTGTTGATTTTTCATTTGGAATTGCCTATGGTGACAGTGTGGATAAGGCGAGAAAAATATTGTTTGAACTGTTTAAAGAAGATAAACGAATTTTAACTGACCCTGCCTATTTTGTCGGCCTGTCTGAAATGGCAGACAGTTCTGTAAATCTAACGGCAAGAGCCTGGGTAAAAGGAGAAGATTACTGGGATGTTTTCTTTGACATCAATGAAAAGACCTACAATACTTTTAATGCTGAAGGCATTAGCATACCTTTCCCACAAATGGATGTTCATCTTCAAAAGTAAGTGTGATTTACAAAGCCTTTAGTCAATATTCTTAATAATTTCATCTGCAATGGCCATACAGGCCGTTGCAGCCGGAGACGGCGCATTGATAACATGTATCACACCTTGGTTTTCAATGATTTTAAAATCGTCAATCATTTCTCCGTGAATACCAACTGCCTGTGCTCTCACCCCAGATCTGGTAGCCATAACATCCGCCTCTGAAATAGATGGCATCATGCGCTTTAATTCTTTCACAAAAAGCTTTTTAGAAAAAGCCCTTTTGTATTCTTCAATTCCTTTTGACCAGTTTTTGGCAAACAGCCTCAAGGTACCCTTGTAAGACAGTGCTTCCATGCTGTCATGCAAACTAAAACTTGTTTTTCCATATCCTTCTCTCTTAAAAGTAAATACCGCATTGGGTCCGCATTCAATGGCGCCATTCACCATGGGGGTATAGTGCACCCCTAAAAAAGGATATTTCGGATCAGGTACCGGATAAATCAGATTCGTAACCTTGTGCTTTGCATGTTCTAATAATTCGTAATAATCACCCCTAAAACCAACAATTCTCATATCCAATTCCAGACCATCCAGTTTTGCCAATCTATCAGACTGAAGGCCAGCACAGACAATAAGCTTCTTGGCGGAAATTAACTTCTGTTCCGTTTGTATCAGTATGCTATGATTGATTCGCTGCAAGCCTGTTACCTTTTCACCCAGAAACAATTTGTTATCCGGATTCTGATTTAAAACTTGTTTCACACATTCCTTTACAACTGCCACATAATCAATAATGCCCGCACTGGGCACCCAGATCCCTTTTACTCCCTTGATAAAGGGTTCTTTATCTTGAATCTCCTTCGCATTAATCAATTTGATTCCAGGGGTTTTATTCTCAAGTCCCTTTTCAAAAATATCATCTAATATGGCCACCTCAGCTTTTGAGGTCGCCACTATTATCTTTCCACAAATTTCATGTTGAATATTGTTGGCCTTCGCAAAAGTCACTAATGCCTCCCGACCAATCTTACAATTCTTGGCCTTCAGAGAACCTGGCTTGTAATAAATCCCGGAATGGATAACTCCTGAATTTCTGCCTGTTTGATGACTTCCTAATGCATCCTCCTTTTCAATAAGAGCAATCGATTTTTTTGGAAATTTTAAAGCCAGTTTATAGGCAGTTGCCGCACCTACGATACCTCCTCCAATCACCACATAGTCAAATGAATGAGCTGGAACCATTACTTTACATATTTTGTTTTTTTCATAAAACTTAGCACGATAAAACTAGCCACGAAAAACACGCAAAGCAATAGAATTGACAAACGCATGGATTCTGTGATAGCCACAGCAAGACCAAAAATAAAAGTTCCCCATACAATGGCAATCTTTTCGGTAACATCAAAGAAACTGAAATAAGTGGTAGGATCTTCAGTGTCTTGTGGCAACAATTTTGAATAGGTAGATCTTGAAAGTGTCTGAATGGCGCCCAACACCAAGCCAATAAAGCCACTGATCACATAAAACTTTAATTGTACATTGGGATCATTCTTGTCTAAATAGTAGGCACTTAAACAGGCCAGCGCCCAAATAATAATGGTGATTTTTAAGGTGGTGATATTCCCGATTTTCTTGGACAAATTAGAGAACAAATAGGCACCTGCAATCCCTACCAACTGTATCACAATGATTGTCAAAATCAAACTACTGGTCGATAAACCTATTTCGGATTTCCCATAGATCGTTGCCAGTAAAATCGTCGATTGCACACCGACGCTATACAAGAAAAAAGAGGTTAAAAAATTCAATAATACCGGCTGGTCTTTGATTTCATCCACCACTTTTTTTAATTCCTCAAACCCTTTAAAAATAAAATCTTTCTTTCCTCTTTCCACACGGATAGAATCTGGCAATCTTCTGAAGGTCACCTGAGAAAATGCAATCCACCAAATACCGACGGTAAGAAAAGAGATTCTAGGCGCCATCCCCGGATCTGTGATCCCATACCATTCCGGTTTCATGACCATGGTCAAATTAAAAACCAGCAAAATAACAGATCCTATATATCCATAAATAAAACCGAGCGCACTCACTTGATCCTGTTGGTCACTGTAGGCAACCTCAGGTAAATAGGCATTGTAAAAAACCAAACTTCCCCAGAAGCCTATACTGGCAAAAATGGAAAATAAAATTCCTACCCAGAGAGTGTCAATGCCTTCAAAAAAATACAGACTCATTACACTCAAGGAGCCGAAGTAGCAGAAAAACTGCATATATGATTTTTTATTCCCTACATAATCAGCAATGCCCGATAAAAACGGGGAAATAAAAGCCACAATTAAAAATGAAAATGATAAGGCATAGGTATACAGCGAAGTGCTATTTAACTGCATCCCTAAAAACTGCACCAAGCCGCTTTCAGTCTGTGTAACTGTTTCGTAGTAAATCGGAAAAACAGCTGTACTAATGACTAACGAGTAGACAGAATTTGCCCAATCATAGAAGGCCCAGCTATGAGCCAGTTTTTTATCTCCTTTTTGGAGCATGGTTAAGGTGGTTAAAATTAACGAACGACAATGTACAATTTTTTATGTTTTTTCTGCTCATGAAATTCCAAAATGAGCAATTTTATTTCATCTTTAAAATCGTTAGATTTGTGAACAAAATATTCTTGCGCACTTTCTCTCTTGTCTGTTTTATTGACAACCACTGAAGAAGAAAAACGCTAATTAAAATATATCCTTTTGTCAAAAAAGAAGTCTACCTCTAAAAATCCCAACACCTTTATTATTCCGAGACCTGTCATTGTATTGGGAAAAGTGATTCAGTTTTTCTCAAAAGATTTGGCGACTCTTTTTGCCGTGAAGATTTTTTCTACACCCATCAAATACAAGGCACCTGAAAGGGAGTTAACCATGCGTAACAGTGCCAAAAACGAATCGCTTCATTTGCCTGTTTGCAAAAAAGACATCAATATCTACCAATACGGTTATTCGAAAAAAAAGGTACTCCTGGTGCATGGCTGGGCCGGCCGCGGTACCCAACTGTTTCAAATAGCCGACAAAATTTTGGAAAACAGAATGATGGTCATCAGCTTTGATGGCCCTGCCCATGGTCTTTCATCTGGTAAAACCACCAATATGATTGAGTTTTTGGAAGCCATAAGAGAAGTAGCTAAAAAATACGGTCCATTTGACGCCGCGATCGGTCATTCATTTGGAGCAATGTCTCTCATTAATGCGGTTGCTGATGGCTTAAAAGTGGATAAGCTCGTAGCTATTGGCGCCGATAATTCGATTCCTAAAATCTTCGACTATA
>NZ_JBPCUJ010000063.1:0-10992 GCF_051011215.1 Lutimonas sp. | reverse complement strand
CACTAAGTCTCCATCAACAAATAATTTAGCTATTCCTCCTTTTCCAGTACCTCCACCATCATAGGTAAATTCTAATTTAATCTCAGCATTCTGTTTTGTAACAGCCTTTGGAGCCTCAATTGTATATCGCTGTAGGCCAAAATAATTATAGGTATACCCTGGTTTTCCATTATTCATATAGAGGGCCCAGCCACCAAATTTTCCTCCTTGACAAAGAATGATCCCCCTGTCATTTCCATTTAAATTCACATCAGCGACAATGGTTTTAGAGGTGTTTTTAACATTCAAGAAAGTATTTTCTAATATGCCTTCCATTCCCTGCGCCAGGGTCAATGATTTTCTATCACCCATGAGGTCTGGTCGGCCGGCAATAGCAGCATTAAAACGTTCATACAACCTATCATCCAGTGGAAATACATTATTTGCAATCGCCTCTTTCTCAAATAAATCCTGCATTTCTTTCACTTTTTCAGGTTGATCAGCAGCAAGGTTATTTGTTAAACTAAAATCTTCATCTACGTGATATAACTCCCATTGTTCTTCTGCTAAAGGTTTTCTAGGTTTGCCCACCCATGGCACCATATGGACCACGCGTGCCAGCCAGCCATCATGATAAATGGCTCTGTTTCCGAACATTTCAAAATACTGAACCTTATGACGATCTTCTGCTTCTGCATCTTTCGCCGCGTATAACATACTAACACCATCCATAGGAATCTGTTCTACTCCATTGATCGATTTAGGTGCGGGTAATCCAGTAGCTTCCAAAATTGTTGGCGCCACATCATTCACATGATGAAATTGTTCGCGAATTTCTCCTTTGCCACTGATACCAGCTGGCCAGTGCATCACCATTGCATTTCGAGTTCCCCCAAAATCTGCTGCCATTTGTTTGGTCCATTTAAAAGGAGCATCTGTCGCTACGGCCCATGCCGCTGACATGTGAGGAAATGAATTTGGTCCACCCCAATCATCGGCATGTTCCAGCATGCTCTCAACAGATTCTTCATCGAAGATTCCGTTTAAATGTACAAGTTCATTATAGGTACCTTCCAATCCACCTTCTGCACTTGAACCATTATCGCCCATTACATAAATAAACAAGGTGTTATCCATGGCACCCACTTCTTCAATGGCTTCCACCATTCTTCCGATTTCATTATCCGTATGATCCATAAAACCTGCAAATGTTTCCATTTGTAAGGCAAATAATTTCTTTTCATCTGCACTTAAGCTTTCCCAGTCCTTAATATCACTTGGCATAGGAGCTAATTTTGTATTTTGAGGAATGATACCCATTTCTTTTTGACGGGCGAAGGTTTCTTCTCTTAATTTCAGCCAACCAGCATCAAATTTACCTTTATATTTTTCTATCCATTCTTTTGGTGCATGGTGAGGTGCATGAACCGCACCAGGTGCGTAATAGACCATAAAGGGCTTTTCTGGAGTCATGGCCTTTTGAAACTTGATCCATTCAATGGCCTCGTTGGTCATGTCGGTTGTAAAATGATAATCAGGGTCATCTTTTTTATGCACCTTGGTAACTCCATCAAAAATAACAGGGTCCCATTGATTGGTTTCTCCTCCGATAAAACCGTAAAACTTGTCAAAACCAGAATTCGTTGGCCATCTAAAAAATGGGCCAGAAACCGACACCTCCCAGGTTGCTGTCTCATGCCATTTACCAAATGCCGCCGTGCTATACCCGTTTTGACGAAGTGTCTCCGCTACATACTTTGCATTATCCGGTCTAATTCCTTGATTTCCCGGATATCCTGTCGCAATTTCCATAACAGATCCTACATTCACATTATGATGATTTCTACCTGATAGTAAGGATGCTCTTGTTGGGGAGCATAAGGCAGTTGTATGAAACTGGTTAAATCGTAAACCATTATTGGCAAGACGATCAAACGTAGGTGTTTCTATGGCTCCTCCAAAAGTATTGGTTGCTCCAAAACCAATATCATCTATCATAACCAATACGATATTAGGCGCTCCTTCAGGCGCTCCTACCTCGAAGCGTTCTGGTTTCTCAACATTTCTGGCATCCATCTCGGTGATGGCCGCTGTTTTTGGAGGTTGAATCGGAAGATGGGTTCGATCTAACTCATTTGAATTTTGCGAGGAAACTGGTTTTGAACTTTCGCTTTTTTGACAGGCTACTGTCAATCCTAACAAAAATAAAAAACCAATTTTTAAAAATTGCTTTTTCATGAAACTAAGGTTTTAAAGATTAGTGACTTAAATTTACGGAAGTATTTGCAAGGGACAGTATTAAAATCACGTTTTACAAAAAAAAATTATAATCCTGTCTGAGTTGACTCCTATATTTCAGTTTATGCCATATTATTTATAAACTTTGAATTCAGCATCCGCACTATTCCCATTTTTATCCATAATTAAAAGAGAATGATCGCCCTGGGTTAATTTCAAACGCAACTTATGAATTCCTTTAGTTTTTCCAACATAAAGTTTATCAACATGCCAAAACAAGGTAGCACTTTCGTCTGTTGAAGCCGCTTCAAATAATAACATTTCTTCTTTTCCGTCTAGATCCCTGGGAATCACTATATCTGATTTATGTGTAGGGTAAATTACAGCGATAGTTTCAGAATTTGGGGAGAAGCAGTCTTTGGATAAAGTTGGTATGGGTTTGTAGTTATGATGTGATCTTTTATAATAATGAGATGCAACTGGGTCGAGACTAAACCAAACTGTATCAATACCGGAAGAAGACTTACAATTTTGAAAGATACGTTCATTTTCCTTGTTTAATATGATTTTCTTATGCATCGAACATATTTGCTTAACGTCGCTAAATAGCGGCATCTGAACTTCTTTTTGAGGGCAATGAGAATTAGGAATCAATCCTGATTTTGAACAAAGATTTATGTACTTTAGGTCAGACTTTGGACTAACAAACCAATTGTCATTACTAACATGCTGAATAAATTGAAACATTAAAGGGGCTGCAGTTGAAACTCCTGTCAATCCCGGCCTACCGTCTCCTTCAGCATTCCCAATCCATACACCAACAATGTATTCTGCATTAAATCCTACTGCCCAAGCATCTCTAAAACCATGACTTGTACCCGTCTTCCATGAAATTTGTCTTGATGATGAAAAGTTTTTCCAATTCTTGTCCAATCCCGGTCTTTGCACTTCTGTCAGCGCCTTCGAAATGAGGTACCACGATCCATTGGAAGCCATATTAGAAGCAGGTTTAATCTGTTCAGAATCATTCCATACTTTAACGCCAGTCTTTTTCACTTCATTCTCTGAATAATCACATAATTGTTTAACCTGATTGGCATAGGCTCCCATAACATTCCATAAGCTAACTTCAGCCCCACCAAGAATTAAGGTTAGACCATAATTTCCTGGTCCTCTGTTTATATTTGAAAATCCCAAACTTTGTAAATCATTATGAAATGGTTCGAGTCCATATTTTTGTAACAATAGGGTGGCCGGAACATTGAGTGATCTGGCCAATGCTTCACCTGCCGGTACAACCCCTTCGAAACGTTTGTCAAAATTTGAAGGTGAAAACTTATTCAATGATATAGGAACATCTCTTAACAGTGTACTGGTATGGATAAGGCCTTCGTCAATAGATTTCGCATAGAGAAAAGGTTTTAAAATGCTTCCTGAACTTCGCGGTGCTTGAATTAAATCTACAAACCTTGCTCCGGAGGAAATCAAGTTGGTATTTCCGATATAAGCCTTTACAGTATTATCCTTAACGGAAATGACCATGGCACAAGCGTTTCTGATCTGGTTTTGAGAAAGAACATTAACATAATTATCCAACTTTATCGAAAGATTTTCTTGAAGATTTCTATCGATGGATGTGGCTATTCTCGATCCTTCTTTACCAGATTTCACAGCAAAATCTAACAAATGAAACGCCATTCTAGGCAGAGGTTTTGGCTTCATCGGAATGTCTTCCATAATTGCCAAAGAATAAGTAATAGAATCTATGGCTTCATTATCATATAACTTTTTTAAAAGAGTGTTTCTTTTTTTGAAAAGATCCTCTCTATTCTTCCCTGGATGCATGAGTGACGGAGCATTCGGCAAAACTGCCAGCATCGAGTATTCTGCCCAAGAAAGTTGGTTCAAGGGCCTTTCAAAATATCTCCATGAGGCCGCATCAGCTCCAACTACATTCCCTCCATAAGGAGCATGGGAAACATACATTTTCATGACTTCATCCTTTGATTTGAACAATTCGAGTTTCATAGCCATAATAAGCTCAATAGCCTTCTCTCCATAAGATCTTGATTTGTTCTTTCTAAGTAGCCTAACGACTTGCATTGTAATGGTACTACCTCCGCTGACTATTCTATTTGAACTGATATTCTGAAACCCAGCTCTCCAGATAGAAACTGGATTAACTCCAAAGTGATAGTAAAAATACTCATCTTCGAAATATCTAATAGCAGTGGAAAAATTTTCGGGCACCTTTTCGACTTCGGGAAATCTCCACTGTCCATCTTTTGCTATTTTTGCTGATAAAAGTTGGTCATTTTCATCTGTCAAAACAGTTGAATAAGGATCTTCAAATAAAGGCATCGGTATTAAAAGGTATATGATAATACCGAGTAACAATACAATCGCAATTTTGAATCTTTTTACAAACACTTTTTAATTGTCATTTCTAACTACTTCCACCCATTTTCCAGGCTTAAGAGATTGAATGCTTTCATCGTACATTGGAGCACAAAAAACCGCTGGCATGTAATACCTGCCTACAAAAGTAGCATTTAGCAAAACTTCAAAAGTTTTTGTTTCTCCCCTTTCCAAATCAAAATAGGTATACACCCTATCATCTCTTATATCTCTATATGAATAATTACTTTGGGAATTATTTTTATCTGTATCTGAAATTCGTGTATTAACAATCTGCCAACCAGATGGAAAAACCTGATTTAGAGCTACTTCTTTATAATCACTGCGGATTCCTGGATGTTTAATTTGAACTATAGCTTTAAAATCTTGTCCTTGTTCCAATCGCTGTACATCTAATGAAACTCCTGTTAGATCTTGGTAACTAATTTTCATAATCAACTCCTTCTCCTTAGAAATTTTATTCATTTCTAATGGAATTCCTGTCTGAGTAAGACTGACAAATAAATTCTGACCTGAATTATTCATCACTTCTATAGTCCCTTGGTTCAAATCTTTAGCTTTTACATCAATTGACCATACAGCGGATTTTATCCCTATTGACTCCTTTATACCATTTATTACCAACTCAGCTTCTAATTCATCCGAAGTCATGGATGATCCAACAAATTTCCCTATCGCTAACAATCCATAAGCTCTAGTTTGAGTGCTATGCCAGCCAGAATTTAATCTACTGGTTAAGTCTTTTAATAATTCATATCCGTCATTCTTTAAGTCCAGATAAAACATGGTTTCAAGTTTCATAGCCAAGTCACGAACGTCAGAGCCAAAACTATAACTCATGGATCTATATGGTTTAATGTCCCAACTTCTTTTCGAGAGTTCAAGCGCCACATCCTTTCTGCCCATTAGAGCATAGGCAGCGGCCAACCTCCAGGCCCCAGCATTAGAAAGCAAGGCATCATTTCTTAATCGATTCATAGCTCCTAAATCACTATTCCCAGATAAAGCCAAGGTATAAAGCCTATAGGCCTGAGTTAAATCCCCACCATATCTTCCGTATCCTCTGTAACTCGATCTTTGCCAATTTGAAGCTGTTAATTTTTGAAATTTTAACCAGCCATTGATTAGTCCTTCTGAGATATTATAACCTTTATTTTTAGCCTCCAAGAGGAAATGTCCGGCATAAGTACTACCCCATTCGGAAGCCTGATTTCCTCCGGGCCAATAAGAAAAACCACCTGAAGTTACTTGAAATGTTTTTAAACGATTAATTCCCGCCATAACGTTAGACTTAACTTTTTGTTTATCATCATCCGACAAGCTGACAAGCTCGGGTAAATACAATTGCGGAAAGACACTGGAAGTTGTTTGTTCTATACAACCGTGAGGATATCCAATTAAATACTTCAAATGCTTTTCTAGGTCTAAGTTTGGTATTCTTGAAATTTGAATACTTGCAGAATTAGATCCTGGAATACCTTTCGCTTTATACTCTTTTGTCCATTTCTTTTCTGGCTCGATCATTTGATCAATCGAACTGGTAATTTTTGGATTCGGAGGTCTGATGAGTATTTCCAACTCTTCAAAAGCTCGATGTTTCCCAGATTGCACCTCGACTTTAAATTTCGCTACTCCTAATTTTCGAGCAACCTTATAATCAAAATAAATAGTCTTTTCACCCTTTTCTTTTATTTCGACTATTTGTTCATTAGTATGAATTGGTTTCAAATACTCATTCCCGGTTATTTTAACTTTGACCTCCTTAATTCTGTCATCCATTGTGATAATATTAATAGGAATCTTTACTGTTTCTGATGGACCTAAAACTCTCGGCAGGGTACTAAGAACCATCAGCGGTTGTCGCACTTGAATCTCTTTTTCCGCCGACCCATAAGCTCCGTTAAACCCTCCAACAACCATTACCCTTACAGCTCCTATATAATTTGGCATATGAATATTATGCGAGATTTCTTCATCCTTTTCGAGAAAAAATGGTCCTAGATAACTGACAACTGGTTTAAACCGGTTCGCCTTTGTATCTTCCTTGTAATTCAAAGCCTCGTCTCCACCAATGGCCAACAGCGGAGACATCTTTCCTGTTTGCGCACCCATAACATAGCGATACAAATCCCAAGATCTAACATTCAATGCTTCTTTTGCATAAAAGTTATCCCAAGCATTTGGTGTCTTGAATCTTGTCAAGGATAAAAGACCTTCATCAACAACCGCCAACGAATAAGACATCTTATGACCATTTTTTTCTTTCACAGAAATTCGATAATTATTTTCAGGTTGCACCTCTTTAGGTGCTTGAATTAATGGTTCTAAAATTGTGTTCTCATCGTAAACATAAATTGGAATTATTCCATACATTCTAATTGGTAAGGAATTCTTATCTTGAACATGTGGCTGGATTAAAGTTGCGCTGACATATACATTAGGAGTCATAGCTACTGTCGCATCTAGACTAATAATGGTGCTATTATTGTCAGCTTTAACCCACATTTGATCTATAATTTTGTTTCCCTTTTCTATGGTTACATAGATGTTGCCAACTCCGCCAGAAGGAACAGTTACTTGAATTTTATCTCCAACATTGTAGGTCTCTTGATCTGTTTCCAAATTCAAAGCTGAAGCTGCGCTATTATCTCCCCCAGAAGAATCATTATACCAGTCTGAATAACTTCCATAAAAAACCTGTGAACTACTATGCCCGGATTTTTCATCAATTATCCTCAGCAAATATTTTCCCCATCCGGGTCTTGGAAAAGATAGTTCGAAAAAACTTTTCCCTCCAGTAACTTTGAATTTTGATGTTTTAATAAGATCCTGAGAACGTCTATTAATATATTGAGTTATCTCATTATTTCCAGATCCTTCCCACCACCAATTCCAGTTCATTTTATATAACTCTATGGTTACATTTTGATCCATTGCTTTTCCTTTTTCATCCACTGAAGCAATTGCTATTTTATGTTTCTTCTCTGTATCCAGAGCCATTAACCAATTGCCCCCAGCTTCCATTTTAAGACCTGTATAACTTTTAAAAGGAGAATACTTTTTGGACAAAAAATCTTGACTAAAATCTCCTCCCTTCTCAAAGATCTTAGTGTTAAAAGAAAATTTTAACATCCCTGGAGTTTCTTTTGGTCTAGACCATTTAAAATCAAGCTTGGTTTTACCCCGAGAATCTGTTTTGCTATCAATTTGAATGGGTTCTTGACGGTAGAACTGAATTGATCTATCATCAAATGAAAAGCCTTCGTAATTATTAAATGTGGTCTTAACAGGGGAGATAATTAATTCAGAAGTTACTTTTAGTCCAGAAGCCGGACTGCCATACATCCAATTGGCTTGAACATTCGAATTTATATTCTGATCGGAGTAAATGATATCACTAAAATCATAATCAATTTTTATTCTATTCGGTTTTATAGTCTCAACTTTCAAGTATTTACCAAATTTAGAACCTCCTACGGTGGCCACTGCTTGCCATTTTCCGGTGGGGTCAGAAGAATTAGTCTTAAACTTAAATACATACAAACCTTTTTCACCTTGAGTCTTAATCATTTTTTCAAAAGATTTGCCCATAGGATCAAATAACTCCATGCTTATTGGGTGACTTTCTGGTAACACATTCAACTTATCCTCTAACATGAACGAAAGGTAAATTGAATCCCCGGGTCTCCAAACACCTCGTTCTCCATAAATGAATCCTTTAACACCTCTATCTACCTTTCTTCCACCAACATTATATAAACTAACGGATAGTGCTGATCCCGCATCAACCCTTAAGTAACCTTTTTGCTTGCCTTTAGATGCCACTAAAAGATACGGTTTTGATGTTACGTTAAATTGTGAAACTCCAGACGCATTTGTACTTCCTTCTCCAACTCTGATGTTTTGAAAATTAAAGGCTTCAATTTTAATTCCCTCTAAAGGATCTGAACTTCTCAAATCAGTTACAGTAACATTATATGTGTCTCCTGCTGTTTCTTTTGCAATCATTCCAAAGTTGCTAGAAAAAATATTTGCACTTACTGATCTGTTATGATATTGATAATATGAAGTGGTGCAAGGATCATCTTTTTCGCGATAATTAAAATCTTCAGAATACCATGAATCCGGTCTAAAATAATTTTCACCATCAAAGTTCAACTCCATTCTTCTCATATTTCTTTCAATGGCAGTCGAATCAGAGCATGGATAAAGAGATTGATTTGGTTCAAATGAAAGCATTACTCTGTATATTGAACCTGGCTCTGCCTCTACAATTTCGTTGAAATTCACGCTAAAATTATTCCATTCCCCATAATCTAAAGATTCATCTGAAATCAACTCAATTGAATTATCATAAACCAATCGACCAACTCGGGCCAATCCAAAAGATCCATCAAATTGATTCGACTGAAAGAACTGGTTAACATTGTGTTCATAAACTTTTAAGACTCTAATGTTAACAGCCTTCAGGTTAATTGCCTTAAACGGGAAGCTTACATCACCCGAACTTGGCATGATCACGCCATCTCCCAACAACCGAATTTCCGGCTTCTCAATACTGAAATAAAGCTCCTCCTTATAATCCTTAAATAACTTCACACCGTTAGCATTCACAACCGATCTGTGAACATGTAACTCTTCAGTTTGACTTGGCCTACCTTTTGGATAAACTTTCACTTCTTGCTCGTTGATAATATAACGAAGTTCTTTTTGAGATTTTAAGGTAATCAGACCCGTTAAATCTTGATCACTATCTAAGGGATCTGAAAATTGGATCGAATAATACAATCCAGAAGCCTGGTTCACACTAATCTGTACTACCCTAAACTCATCTAGAGGAGGAATTTCTATTTTCAATTCATCATTGACAACCGACCCTATTGGATCACCATCCCATGAGAGTAAGACTGATCCAGAATAATCACTTCGTACTACATTCTTAATTACATAATTATGATTTTTTTTATCCTCTAAATGCTCCCAAACTATATCTAATTCATTACCGTTCTGACTAGCAATTAAGGTTTTTTGCAGCATCATTGGGTCAACAATATCACTTGTTTTGACATGACCAAAAATTTCCTGTTGTGAAAAATCTTTGTTGACAGCCTTCATACCATCAAAAAACACGTTTAGATGTTGCTCTAAAACCTTAAACCCAAAATCTAAAGTTTTAAATTTATTAGGTACAGCGCGTAATTTATGTAGTTCGAAACTAGCATGATAAGATTGACCAGAAGTTAAGGCTTTCGATGGTCGAAACTCTATGGTTTGATTATCCAGCCAATAGGCCTCCCCTTCAATTTTAGGACTAAACTCAAAGAGCTCATTGTCCACCACTTCACCAGCTATAGCCTTGGAATATGGTTCTATCAGAACAATTTTGATCGGAGATTCCGATGAGACAATACCGGAAGTAAAGGCATTTATATAATTGCTGAAACCGGGATCCACGACGATCCTTGAAACATCCGTTTGTTTTTTATCACAAGAGATTATAGATAAAATAATAAAAACTACGGTAAAAAAATTTTTCATGACTATGTCAAATAAGGTTTTCAAGAAAAGAATTGATTGATTTTTTGTAAAAAAAATCAACTTTTTAACGAGAAAAAGGTTTGTCTTTAATAGGTAGTTAATTACGTAAAAACTATTGTTATTCGCAATAAGGAAATTGGGTATTTATAGTGAGTCCAGCAAAGGGAATACGGTCTGTTTAAAAACCAAATTTGATGAATATAACTGGAAATAAAAAAGCAAGCTAGTAATATAGCTTGCTTTTTTATGTAGCTCCATAACCTAACTAGGAGTCTCTTTAAAAAACAAAATGTTCAATTCTAACTTGTTTCCTCTTTAGACGGGGGTAGTATCCATTGTTTCCATTTAAAAACGGACGATATTTTAGTTACCATTTGATGTCCACCAAATCCAAATATGGCAAGGACCAGCAAAACGTCTGCTCCCAGAGCAAACCAAAGTAAATTGTCATCGATAAAAGGTGTTGGAAATAATTCCAATATATAGGTTGGAAATACAGCTAGTATGAACCATAATATTAATAAGGCAACACCTATATTGTATTGTGTTTTACTTGCTGGATACGTTCCTTCAGGAAGACCTAACATTTTTTTAAGCTTATTGGTAACCAATAAAACGCCTTCTTTTCCGGCCAATACTCCTCCTAGTAATAAGAATATCTCAGGCCCACCAACTAAGAAAAAAGTTACCAATGCAGTAGTGATCGCAGTGCTAAACCCTAAGAAAGGAACAATAAAACCAAATAACGGACAGATAAAGCCTATGATGACCAATCCAATTCCAATTTTACTTTTAAGTGATGTTGTTTTCATAAGTTCT